>CABUAP010000007.1 GCA_902489675.1 uncultured Azospirillum sp.
GGTGTTTGCCCGGTTGGGTTTGTCAGACCATTTGTCGCCGAGCCGCCGCAACGGTTTGGGCGCCATGGTGGAAAAAATCCGCTATTATGCGTCAAAAGGATATGCTTAAACGAAACAGGGGCAGCCGATGAATATTCACGAGTATCAGGCCAAACGGCTTTTGAGCAGCAACGGTATCAAAATTCCCAAAGGCAAAATTGCCTATACCGCCGATGAAGCGCGCCGGGTGGCAAAAGCCGTCAGCGCCAAAGGACCATGGATGCTCAAAGCGCAAATTCAATCGGGCGCGCGTGCGGCCGGCCGTTTTGTGGAAAAACGGGCGGGAACCCGCGGCGGCATCCGTCTTGCGGAAAGTCTGAAAGATTTGTGGGCGGAAGCCGATGCCATGCTCGGTTCAACATTGGTCACCAAACAGACTGGCTCTCAGGGCAAACTGGTCAGCCGCCTTTACGTCGAGGCTTATGTTCGGGTCGGTTTCACTTTTTACGCCGGCATGGCAATTGACCGCGCTCAGGCTTCCGTTACTTTGCTTTTGGCCAACACCAAAGATAATGACATCAACGAAATTGCAGAATCCGATCCCGGACGTATCCTGCGTCTGCCGATTGATCTGGTTACCGGCCCCACCCATGCCCAAACCGGTAAAGCGGCCGAATTCTTGAAACTCCAGCCCCGCAGCTACGACAGTTTTTATTTGTTTTTGCGCGGGTTATTCAAAACTTTTATCGCCAATGATGCGCTGATGATCGAAATCAACCCGGCCGGGGTAATGAAAAACGGTGATATTGTAGCGCTCGATGCCAAAATCACGTTAGACGACAAAGCATTGTTCCGCCATCCCGAAAACGGCCGCTTAAAAGATGACTACGAAACCGGCGCCGGCGAACTGAAGGCGGCCAAATACGGTTTTACCTATCATGAGTTTGACGGCAGCATCGGCTGCATTGTCAACGGCGAAGGTCTGGCGATGGCCATGGCCGACCTGATCAAAAGCCGCGGCAGCACGGTAGCCTGCTGGCTCAATGTCAAAGGCGGGGTTGATCGCGATAAAATTGCCGCCGGCATCAAAATTATTGCCGCCAATCCGCGAGTGGAAGGGATTGTGATTAATATTCTCGGCGGTTTTGTTCGTTGTGACCTGATTGCCGACGGCATCATTGACGCGGCGGCGGAAGTGGGAATGAATATCCCGTTGGTGGTGCGTTTTGAAGGTACCAACCGCGACGAGGCGGAAAATGTTCTCAAACGGGCGGGGCTGCCGTTAACGCTGGCTTGCAATATGGAAGAAGCGGCGGACGAAATTTTACGTTTGGTGCAGGAGGGAAAATAATGTCGATATTGGCCGGACGCAATACCAAAGTGCTGGTTCAGGGTATGACCGGAACCCAGGCTTCTTTTCATACCAAACGTTCTTTGGACTACGGTACCAACATTGTTGCTGGCGTTACCCCCGGCAAAGGGGGGATGACTCATCTGGGGCTGCCGGTTTTTGATACGGTTAAGGAAGCGGTGGCCGAAACCGGTGCAACCGCCTCGCTGATGTTTGTTCCTGCCGTCTGGGTCAAATCGGCGATTGCGGAAGCCGCCGAAGCCGGGTTGGAGCTGGTGGTCTGTATTTCCGACAATATCCCGATTCGCGATATGCTCGAGGTGCGCAATATCCTAAAAAACAGCCATACCCGCCTGATCGGCCCCAATACGCCGGGCTTGATCACTCCCGGCGAAGCCCGGCTCGGAATTTTTCCGGAAAATATCCATACGCCGGGGCAGATCGGTATTGTTTCCCGTTCGTCTACCCTGACTTATGAGGCGGTGCTGGAAACCAAGCGGGCGGGCTTTGGCCAGTCGACCGTTATCGGTTTGGGGGACGATACTGTGATCGGTATGAATTTTGTTGATATCCTGCAAGAATTTATGAACGATGAGGCCACAAAAGCGATTGTGATGATCGGTCAGCTTGGCGGCACGTTTGAAGAATTGGGCGCCGATTGGTATCGCTCGGCAGCGCTCAAAAAACCGGTCATCGGTTTTATTGCCGGCAATTCTCAGGCTTTCAGCACAACGGTCGGTTATGCCGGCGATATCATTACCCGCGGCAAAATCACCGCCGAAGACAAAAAGAAAGCGCTGGCAGATGCCGGTATCATCGTGGTGGAACAAATCAACCGCGTGCATGAGGAACTGCAAAAGCTGCGGTTTTGAACTATGATCAAAAAGTTCTTTCGTCTGTTGCTTGACAGCATTTTGCCCCGCCGTTGCCGCAAATGCGGGCAGATTTTGACAATTGAAGGCGAATTGTGCGAAAAATGTTTGAATGAACTCAATTTTATCTTTCCGCCTTATTGCAAAAAATGCGGCCATCCCCTAAGTGAAAAAGAAGCCAAGGGCAAAATGCTTTGTGCCTCCTGCCTGCGCAAAAAACGTTTTCCTTTTCGTTTGAGCCGTTCGGCTCTTTGTTATGACGAGGCTTCCAAGAATTTGATTTTGGCTTTCAAATTTATGGATAAAACCGAAAATGCGCGCTTGCTGGCAGCCATGCTCAAAGTGGCGGGCGAAGATATTTTTACCGCCGGTGTCGATGTGATTGTGCCGGTGCCGCTTCATTATACCCGTTTGGTTAAAAGACGTTATAATCAGTCGGTGCTTCTGGCGCAGGAATTGAGCAGATACACCGGCCTGCCGGTAGACCGTTTTTCGCTTGTCCGTCATAAGAAAACCCGCCCGCAAGTAGATTTTTCGGGTTTGGAGCGGGTGAAAAACGTCAAAAATGCCTTTTCTGTTCCCCATCCCGAAAAACTGGTCGGTAAAAGAGTGGTGTTGATTGATGATGTTTTGACTACCGGTTCCACTTTGAAAGAATGTGCCGCAGCCTTAAAGAAAGCGGGCGTGCGCTCGGTTGATGCTCTGACGGTGGCAAGAGTTTGTTGACAGACATCCGAACAGACCAAAACGGTAAAAATACGTACGTTAAAATGCGACGAAAATCAAGCCTTTTCTGCCTATGAAATCAAACCTTTAATCTGTAACATTTTAACGTACGTTATTTTGCATCACTGTTTTGGGATAAAAAAGCGATGCAAATACCGAAAATTATTCATTATTTTTACGATGATGTTAATCTCTGGGAAAAAGGGCCTAATCCACAAGTCCGGATGTGTCTGTGTTCATGGAAAAAGGCTTGTCCCGATTATGTTTTTATGCTCTGGCACGACAAACATCCCGAGTTTCGGGAAATTCTTAGCCAGTCGCTTTTTGTCCGCAAAGCTTATGAACTGAAATTGTGGGCTTTTGTTGCCGATTATGTCCGTCTTTATGCGCTGCATAAATATGGCGGCATCTATCTTGATACGGATGTACAGCTGTTAAAAAACTTTGATGATTTTCTGAATGATAAATTTTTTGTCAGTATTGAAGGAGATATCAAAGAAGGGGAGAATATTCCCGAACCGGCGGTTATGGGTAGTGTACCCGCTCACCCGCTGCTTGAGGAAACAATGGCAGTCTATCGTTCGCAGGGTGTTTTCGAATGGCAGAATCCGATCGCGCCGTTGGTTATGAAAGCAACGTTAAAACGGCTCTATGGCTTTTCGCGGATCAATTATGCCACTTGTGAAGATGCCCGCCGGGCAGAGGAAATTTATTTTAACAAAAGACGCTGCGACGATCTGGGAACATATTGCGCCCAACGCTGTTGGTATGGACGGGAAAAAGAAGTCAGCATATATCCCGGCGAATATTTTTGTCCCGAATGGTATGTTTTTAAAGAAAAGGCAATTACCGACAAGACGGTTGCCATCCATTGGAACCAAAGCAGCTGGTGGAGCAAAGACGCATTCAGCCGCTTGCGGGAAAGTATCAAACCGAAGCTGCCGCCGTCGACACCGACAGAACAAAAAATTTTTTCCTTATTTACTCTGCCGTTGATAAAAATCCGCCACTCTGCGGGAAAAAAGAAAATTTCGGTTTTGGGAATAATAAAAATTAAAATAGCGCCTTCTATGTTCCGTTTGCGGCTGTTGGGCTTTTTGACATTGATAAAAATTGTGAGGAAAAACTGATGGCCGAAATTTCCGTAATCATTCCTGTTTACAACACCGCCCGATTTTTGCCGAAATGTTTGGACAGCATTTGCCGGCAGACGTTTTCCGATATAGAAGTGATCTGCGTCAACGACGGCTCAGCCGACAACAGCCTGCAGATCCTTCGTGACTATGAAAAACAAGATCGTCGAATAAAGGTGTTGACACAGCGCAATAGGCGTCAGGGGGCGGCGCGCAACCATGGACTGGAAATTGCTTCCGGCCGTTATGTAATGTTTGTCGATTCCGATGATTGGTTAGATGATGACGCACTGGAAATTTTGTATCGCAAAGCAGTTGCCGAAGAGGCGGAGATTGTGGTAACGGGAAATCGCCTGTATAATGAAAACGGGGATTCGCTGGCACGAGATTATAGAAATTTTGAAGGTTGGCAAAGTTGGGACAACGGTGTTCCGGCAGAAAAGTTTTTTGCCGTTTTTGTTCCCGTTTGCGGACGTCTGTATAAAATGGCCTTTTTGCAAGAGAACCGGCTGCGTTTTATTGAGCACTGCTTTTACGAGGATAATTCCTGGGGATGTTTGGTCAATATTTTGGCACAAAAAATATCTTTTGTACCCAATGTTTACTGTTATCGCCAATATTCCGGCAGCACCACCGGTACCAAAGATGCCAAAGTTTTTGACTGGGTGAAAGATTTTGACTTTTTCTGCCGCGAGAGAAAAAAACGCCGTCTTCAATCGCCGTTGGTCAAAAGCGCCTTTTTCTGGTATCTGAAGAGCTTTGAATGGTATCTGCGGGCACTTCCGCCGGCCGGCCAGCGTATTTTCTATGCTAAAATCTGCCGCCGTCTGAAAAAATTGCGACGAGAAAAACTTGATTTTGCCAATATGCCGCTGCCGCTCGAGAATGCACAAAAAATGCAGGATTTTTGGCGGTGGTTGCAACAAAAAGATTTTGATCGCCGCCGTCAACTGCGCATTTATTTCTGCGGATTGCTTTTGTATCAGATCAAAACCTTGCCCGACAACAGCCGTTCGGATCACTTTTTGTTTGGTTTTGTTCCTTTTTTTTCGCGGTGTCGAAAAATAAAACCCCTTTCCCGAGGGGAAAGGGGAGATGCTTAACGCAGTTCAAAAAAGCTTTTGTCAACGCCGCAGACCGGGCAAGCCCAATCATCGGGCAGTTCTTCAAACGGAATATCGCCGTCATAAACGTATCCGCAAACGACACAAACCCATTGTTTTTCACTATCAGCCATTTTTCTTCTCCTTTTTATTTAGAATGTTGGGTAAAAATTTTAAAACTTCATTTTTAAACGCAGAACGATAATCATAATAAGTCAGCGGTTCGCCGTCTTCAATATTTCTGCAGTCGGTTACTTCGGCTGTAAACAGGGTATTGCTTTCAAACACCTGTTTTTCGAGCACCCTGCAGGTCATAACCGCTAAAGCCTTTTGCAAATAGGGCAGTCCGTCCTCAATAAAATGCGGCACGTCCTCCCATTTGTTGACAGTGCGGCTGGTTTGAAAACCAAAATTGGCAACCACGAACGGATCGACTTGACGGCTGAGTACCGACAGGCTGAAACGCCCGTTTTGCTCAATGCAGCTTTTGGTGTAGCTGCCGTTGTGGCAGGAAAGTGCCAACACCACCGGTTTGTTGGCCGCCTGCATAACCGCGTCTACCGTACTGCCGACCGGCCTGCCGTTATCATCGGCGCCCAGCACATAGACACCGTGGGTCAAATTATATAAAGCGTCGATATTCATTGTTTTGCTTTCTCCTCATATAGGATATATATATAAATGCGCTGCTTGACCGATGCAAGAGGTGTTTAATAATGCGGCGGCGGCGTTTCTTCGCTTTGCGGCTTCACCGTTTCGTTTTTTATGAGTTCCGCCAGATAGAGATTTTGTTTAAGCAGCCGGTCTATCTGCCGTCCCTGTTCAATCACCACCTGATTGAGCTCATCAATCGTCTTTTCCTGAATGGCGATGGCCGATTCTATCTCAATCAGGCGTTCTTCCAAAATTTGGTCTTCCATATTTAACCGTTCTGTTCTAAATTGATTTTACCTTTTTAACATAAATTCAGGATTTGCGGATGTCAATTTTAATTAAGAATGTTTTGCACCAAAACCGGCAGGTCGATGTTTTGATCAGCGGTAATCGTTTTGAAAAAATCGCGCCCGGGATCGAAACCATAGCCGATAAAACGATAGATGGTTCCGATAAGGCGATTGCGCCGGCTTTTTACAACACGCATTGTCATGCGGCCATGTCGATTCTGCGCGGTTACGGCGATGATAAACCGTTGTTTGAGTGGCTGCGGGAAGATATCTGGCCGATTGAGGCCAAACTGACGGCCGAAGACATATATACCGCCAGCCGTTTGGCTGTTCTGGAAATGATTAAGTCGGGAACGGTTTTTTTTGCCGATATGTATTTTTACGGTGAAGAAACAATGCGGGCGGTTGACGAGATGGGGATTCGCGCGGCCGTGTCGCTGGTGGAAATGGATATGTTTGACTTTGAGCAGACCAAAAGCAAAATGGCGGCGACCGAACGCTTTTTGGCCGGAACCAACCCTTGCCCCGAACGAATTATCAAAGGATTGTCCTGCCATGCGGTTTATACCGTTTCTTCCGAGCTGTTGGCTTATGCAGCCCGTACGGCGGAAGAACACAACCTCACCATGCAGATACATTTGAGCGAAACTGCCGGTGAAAATGCCGATTGTCTGGAAAAATACGGCATGACGCCGACCGAAAGGCTCGATTCTTTCGGCTTGCTGACCCCAAAAACCACCCTTGCTCATGCCGTACATTTAAATCAGCATGATGTGGAGATTATCCGTGCGCGCGGCAGTTTTCTCTCGCACAATCCGGTTTCAAATCTCAAATTGAACTCCGGCCTGTTTGCTTTTGAGGATCTTTATCATCGTCTGCCGGGCAAAGTGACCATCGGTACTGACGGCGCTTCCTCCAACAACAATCTCAGCATGATCGAAAGCATCAAAATTGCCTCCTTGGCGGCCAAATATCAGGCCGATTCCGCCACTGCCGGCAAAGCTGCCGATGTTTATTCGGCGGCAACGAAAAACGGCGCGCAGGCATTTGGGCTTGATGCCGGTGAGATCAGGGAAGGGGCTCTGGCCGATTGTCTGCTGCTTGATCTCAACAATCCGTTCATGGTACCGGCCTATAACCTGACCTCAAATTTGGTTTATGCTGCCGACAGTTCTGCGGTTGCCGACGTTATCTGTGACGGGCGGTTAGTGATGGAAAACAGGTATGTTAACGGCGAGGCGGAGATTGTGGCCGCCGCCCGCAAATTGGCAAATAAAATCATTAATTTAAAATAATTTACACGCACCGCTTGAAAAAAATTTTTTCGTGCATACATCAAAGCCCGTCTGAAACAGAGATGTTGTCAGGCGGGTTTTAATTATCGTCAAACAAAGGAACTAATATGCTAAGTGGAACAGTTAAATGGTTTAATAACAAAAAAGGTTACGGATTTATCAAAACCCCGGAAAACGAAAAGGATATTTTCGTTCATATCACGGCCATTCAAAAATCCGGTTTGGATAAAATCACGGAAGGACAGGAATTGTCTTTTGACATCGTGCCTGACCGCGCCGGCCGGCCGGAAGCTCATAACCTGAGTGTTTTAAAAAATTAATTTCGGTTGATTAATTTTCCTTTTTAATTTAAAAGCACTAAACATTGTTTTGTCTGGATTTAAAGGATAAACGCTATGTTTAGTGTTTTTTTATTGGCGCTTGCCTTGTCGGTCGATGCCTTTGCGGTTGCGTTTTCATATGGCCTGGTCATTAAAAAAGATATTGCCGCCTCTGCCGCAAAACTCGGGATTGCAACCGGCATCGGGCAGTTCCTGATGCCGCTCGCCGGCTGGCTGGCAACCGGTTCGGTTCATCGCTATATCGAGGCTTTTGATCATTGGATTGCCTTTGCGGTTTTTTTGCTGCTGGGGTTAAACGTGATCCGCGGAGCCTTGAGCGGGGAAGAACAGGAGAAACTGTCGCCCAAATTGTCGTTCCGGCTGCTTTTTATGATCGGGGTGGCGACCAGCATTGATGCTTGTGTGGCCGGGATCAGTCTTTATTTTATGAATGTGGGGATTATATCTTCGGCGGCTTTGATCGGCGCTGTTTGTTTTGCCTGTACGGTTGCCGGTTTTTATATCAGCCGCGTTTTTCGCCGGTTGCCGACGGCCTGTCTGCAAATTGCGGCCGGCGGTGTGCTGATTTTGCTGGGCATTAAAGTTTTGTACGAGCATTTGTCCTGATCGGCGGTTGCTTTTTGTGCCCAAACGGAGTATAATAAAAAGACATCAAACGACCGGAGGTCTGCTATGAAAAATTTGATATTGTTTTTTTGCCTGAATATATTGGCGGCATTTTCCGTGCGGGCAGAAACGGTGGTGACAACCACCACCACCGTGGTTACGGACGGTGCTTCGTCAACCTCGCCGCAGGTCAGCCGGGTGATTGTCAACCCCCGAGCCAATGCGGTTGCCGGCAATGAAAGCGAATTATATCATCGGCGGCATAATGAGCAAAGGATATATAACGGCAGTCCGGTTTATGCCGTCGGCGCGGGCGTTGCGGCCGGGGCTTTGCTTTGGAACAGCGGTTATCGTCACGGACGGCATCGCCGTTATCGACACCATCGCTATCATTGGTAATAAAAATAAAAAAAGAGCCGGAATTCCGGCTCTTTTTTTGAGGATTTATACGGAGAATGTTATCTTGCTGCCGTCAAGGGCGGCTGTTCCGCCGACCGGAAGTGTAAGCAGCGGGGTCGAGTGGCCAAAGTCCAAATTGGCAATGACCGGTTTCCCTTCCAGATACGGGCGGAAACGCTCAATCATAAATTCCAGCTGTGCGCGGGTAACTTCCGATTTTTTCTGGAAACGTCCGATCAATATCGCTTTGATGTTTTTGGCATCGGGCTGTTGCAGCAGCGATTGGAAATTGCGGGTAAAATCGGCAATTCCGACCTCGCCGGTGTCTTCAATAAATAAAACGGTGTCCGCGCCAAAAGCCGGCCGGTAAGAGGTGCCGTTCAGCAGGTTAAACGTGCCCAAATTGCCGCCGATAAGCGTTCCTTCCGCTTTGCCCGGCTGTAGATGCCACCAGCCTTCGTTTGCAATAAACTGCCGGTTTTGCTGGTCAAGAAACCATAAGTCGTCGCTCCATTCATCGGAAGGGCAGATATTGTCATTGCTGCCGCCAAACAACATTTTCTGCATATTGGCCAGAGTATAATCAAAGCCTTTCAGCATACCGAAAGAGCTGAAATGCGGTCCCGAAAATGTGACCAGGCCGGTTTTGGCATAAATGGCATTTAAAAGCGCGGTGATATCTGAAAAACCGCAGAAAATTTTGGGATTTGCGGCAATCAGATTATAATCGATAAAATCAAGCAGCTGATTGGAATTGTTGCCGCCGATCATCGTAAATACGGCTTTGACTTTGGGATCGGCAAAGGCGTCGGCAATATCGCGGCATCTTTTATCGACCGCAGTTGAGCCGGCGGCATCCCAGTTTTCGTCGGTGGCATTGGTGCCGTAAGTAACAACCAGTCCCATTTCCTCAAAACGCCGACGGGCAATCTCGCGGCATTCCCGGCCGATGATTTTAATGCCCGATGCCGGTGCGATCACTCTGATTTCGTCCCCTTGCTGCAATCGGGCGGGAATAATTTTCTGCATAACGGTTTCTCCCATAATTATTTTATAAAACAGACCATTAATATAGCCCAAAACCATAGGATGTCCAGTTGTTGTTTGTTGACAAAAAAGTCTGTTTTTGTGACAAAACGGCGTTGACTAAATTTAAACTTTCCTGTACTATTAGTTTAGATGTGGCTTTATTTTGACGGAGAGTTATTATGGCGGAAACAGTAGATTTCAACAGCCGTTTGGAAGAATTGAGAGCAAAAAATCCGGATGTTTATGACAGTATTGTCCGCTGGTACGGTCCTTCCGATTTACAGGCGCTGCACAATGATGAAAGCGTATTTAACGCTTTTGCCGCTCAGTTTGAAGAAGAAGTAAAAAATCGGGAAACAGCCGATTCAGCTTTAAACAGCGCGGTTAAAGAAGAAACAGAGGCCGCCGGGTTGGGGGATGATGCGGCACCCGAAGATGCAGCCGCTTCCCAAACCGATGAAACCGCGGCCGCGGAATAAAATGTGTCTGATGAAACAAATGCCATGATTTCCGATCCGTTTCATTGGGAAGAATTTTATGCGCCGGCACCGGAGGTTGAAACCGCCCGCTTTAACGAAGCCTATGAGCTGCTAAACAGCGAAAAGGGCAAAGAATTTCAGCAAAATGCCGCATGGCAGAGCAGCAGTTTTGCTTTTGATAATGAAGATAAAACTTTGGGAGAAGCTCTGGATTTGAGCGCTTGCCGCCGTTTGGCCTCTTCCAATGAAGAAATTAATTCGGAAAATTTGACGGCCGCCCGTGCAGAAGAAAGCGCCCGTATTAAGATTGAGTATTACAATGCCCTTTATGTGCAGGCCGTCGGTGATAAATATAATTCGATCCGGGCGGAAACACATTTGCAGCGCATTTTAAAATTAGACGAGGCGGTTCGCGCCGGCAAAGATGAAAAAGAAATTTTCAAAATGCTGGCGATTAATCCGAATGCAACCGCCAAACAAAAAGCGCTGAATGTTACCGCGCACGCCAATATGCAGCCGATAGCCGATTTTGTGGACAGCCGTAAAAAATTCAGCCGCGGTATGCACAATTTGGGCAAGGTGATGGACCGCATCCAGAAATTTGAACAAAAGAATCCGCTTTTTGGTTTGGGAGCCAACTATTTGCTTGCCGGCAACCCGGTTTATATGGGATACCGTTCTGTTTTGTCTGCCCGCGCGCTCTATAATGATTTTCAGGGTTTTAAAGACTATGCCGCGTTCCGTGAAGTCTATAAGAACAATATTGATGAGTTGGGTTTAAAACGTTGGCAGGAACAAAACCCCGACAGCAAAACCAGCCAGAATGATTATAATCAGGTCAAGGCCTATGATACCTATGCGGCTTATTGCGAAACCCACCGGGTGGAGGCCAACCGGGTTAGCGAAGACGAATTTTTGCAACTGAAAAAATTCCAGAAAAAAGCGGCCTTTACTCGTGAAGAATTTGAAAGCCTGCGCCAATCGGCGGCCTTGCCATATGAAGAGTATGCCAAAAAAGCCGGTGACAAAGCCGTCAGTGAAGAAATGTTTAATAATCTGGTTAAATATACCGATGTCCGCCGTACCCAAAATTATGCCGAATATGCCAAAAAAGCCGGCGATCGTGCGGTCAGTGAGCAGGAATACAATCGGATCAGAACATTGAACCGTTCGCTCGAAAAAGTATCGGTCGGCCAGGCGCTTAAGGATAAAACAACCCGTAAAGCAATGATAGCGCATTCGGTTATTTTTGTGCGTTCCATGCCGGTGGTCGGTCAGGGCTATGCCCTTGGCATGGCGGTCAAAAATATGGCCAGCAAAAGCTATTGGCAGGGATTGAAAGCTAAGGCGCAGGGAACCGGCCACGCGATTAAAACCTTGTGGAGCAAGAAAGGCCGCGATAAAGAAGCATGGAAAGAACTTTATTCCAACGGCAGCGGCCTGCTGGCCGAATCTGCCGGTGCTTGGATGTTGGCTAGCGGTGTCAACAGCACGGTTCAGTACGGTGAGCAGTTTATTGAGGGAATGCAGACGAGCGGGCATAGTTTTGCCGAGCACGCGGAGCAGGAGATCGGCCGCAGTGTCAACGATTCGATTAATCGGATTCAAAATCCGAATATCGTTGAAGAAATTGTCAATACCCCCGATACGGTTAAAACCCGTTTTCAAAGTCTGTTTGGCTTTGGCGGGCAGGAAGTGCGGACGGAAGCGCTTGCTGCCGACAGTGCAGTGGTGGATAAGGTCGCAAGGCTCAATGTTTCTGAACGTGCCGACAGCATAAATACGATTGAACGTGCCGACACTTTGAGTATGGCGGAGCGTGCCGATTCGCTGCGGATGTCATCAGTCTTAAACCATGTCGAACGCATCGATTCCTTAAATGAGCAAGGTTTTAAGTTTGAAAATCAGGCGGCGGCATCCTTCTCCGGATCTTTTTTCGCAGCGGACAGTACGGCGGTGGATGATGTAAAAGTTCCTTATGCCCGCGGCGAGCAGCCTATGGATGATAACGTAACGGAAACCTTGGTTGAGCCGGCAGCATCATCGGTAAAACTGAACGCTGAACAGAAACAAAATTTGGAAAGTCTGTTTACCCAATATCCTCGGGCAGCGTCAATTATCCTGGAGGGTAACGATAATCCGACGGTCACCGATGTCACCAAGGGCACCTTTACCATGGAAGGTGAGGAAAATCTGTACAAAAGCGGAGTTATCTCGACGGCGCAGTTAAAGGAAATGCTGACAGAGGGCAAATTTACGGCCGCTCAGTTAGAAAGTTTGTCCAAATTTGCCGATGCCAATTTTGAAAACGGTAAAATGAATGCGGAACTTGCTGCGCAGCTGTATGGTTCGGGCGAAGTAACACAGTCCGAAACGCAAAGCCGGAAGCTGGATGGCGACGGTAAAGACGAACATCGCAATGAAAGAAAAGATGAACAAACGAACGAGGAAAACGGCGAACAGGAGAATAAGAAAGGAGAAGACAACGTTCGTTTTTATTCTTTTGATAAAGACGGAAATGTTATTTATCGGCTGGATGCTCTGCAGGATCTGGCCGGGCTGGATGCCGATGCTTTGGATGCCCAGATGTACAAAGACCTTCTTGCCCGTCAGGCCAACGGCGAACAGCTTGATGCCGGCGCGCTGAAATTTTTGGAAAGTTATCGGGAAGCTCACCCTGATCTGTCCCAAGAAAAAAGCAATGTTTCCACCGAAGAAAAAAAGACCGAAACGGTTTTGACCGATCGTGAGGCGGAGGAGCAAATCCGCGGCATCGCATTAACCCGGTATGATTTTGAAAGCGGCAAAGGATATGAAATGTCCGGCAGTGTCGAAATCAACGGCAAAACGGTCGATGTGGTCAATCTGTTTGATGAGCATGACCGTCAGGTTGTTTCCCAGTATACGATTTTGGAAGGGGACGATCATTCAACCGTCATTAAAGTCCAGCTCGGAGATAACGGGCGTGCATATGCGCTGGTAACCGAGATTGACGGTGATAAAACAACCACCCGCGAAGTTGATAATCCGCGAGAGGCGCTTCGTCAGGCTTTTGCCGCGAAGGAAACGCAGGGCGGCCAAGTCACCGCCGGTTTGGAAGAATCGCGTAATCTGACAAACGACGACGAAAACGGCAACGACGGAGAAAAAGAAGTTCAGACCAAAACCGACAAAGTCCGCAGTTCAACCTTCCGCGGGAAATATTGGCTGGAAGCAGAAGTCAACGGCAATACGCCTCAGCTGCGCTGCCAGATGGGAGATCTCTCGCAAATTGCAGTTGATCGGACATTGGTGGAAGCCTTTAAAAATACGGTTGACGGCAGCGGCAGTCATTATACGGCTTTGGGCGGACGCCTGACGGCAGACAATTTCGGCGCCGAAAATCGTGATAACCCGAATGCTTCCGGCATCATGGTTAAATGCGAGCAGTTGGCGCAGACAATCGCTGTCAACGAAGCCGTCTATCAGGATATGGAACACCGGTTGGAAAAAGGCGATCAGTTGACCGAACTGGATATGAAGTGGCGGCAAAAATACGAAAAAGATTTGGATGACCTCGGTCTGGCGCGCGAAAACGGTCGTCTGGTTTATGAACCGCAGCACGCATCAACCGCAACCTCATCTCTTGAACAGGAGGAAACAAGGAACGATCAGGGTAATAGCCGCCGCATTTATCAGTTGAATAATGATGCACAAAATGGCGGGAAGGAACAAACCGAAACCTCGTCGGAAGAAAAAATAACGGAAAAATCGGAAGTGCAGCAATCAGGGAACGGACAACCGGACGGTTATACTACGCTTGAGGGCAAAGGGGTTAAAATTGCTTATTCCCTGACCGAAAACGGTACGATACGTTATGCCAACAACGCAACGATCCATGTCGATCAAACTGTGTTGAGAGCAATTCGTTCGCAGTATGAAAATCCGTTTTTGACACCAAGCGAATCCGGAGAAAGTTTGACGCTGGCGCGCAATATTACCAAGGATGAGGTTGTTTATGATCATCTGCAGGCACAGTCGGGAGAACGTGAGTTGACCGGCGCGGAAAAGGTATTTATGCGGCGGCATGATGAACAGTTGAAGGAAAACGGCCTGACACATGACATCAACGGCGAAATTGTTAAGGAAAATGCCAACAACGGTCAGCCGCGGGCAGCAATCAGACGCGGCCGCGGCCGGTAATCAAATATGGCCGCGGTTACCGCGATTGAAGCTATAACATTTAAAACAGGAAAAGCCCGGAAAATTCCGGGCTTTTCTGATTTTTGTCGTCGTCGGTACTGTGGTTGCAAATTGTTTTATCATGCTTATATCTTTAGCAAAAATTCAAACGGAGAATTGATGATACAGATAGAAACCCTGATGGCCGTTGCCGGTGCGCTGCTTCTGGTCAGTGTTTTTGCCAATCGGATTTCCACATTTCTCGGGATCCCGGGGCTGTTGATTTTTATTGCGATCGGAATGCTTGCCGGCAGCGACGGCATTGTCCGTATCCAATTTTATGACGCGCGAATGACCAACCATATCGGTACCGTTGCGTTAGCTTTTATTTTGTTTGCCGGCGGGCTTGATACCAGATGGAACGATGTTCGCCCCGTCTTAAAAAGCGGCAGTCTGCTGGCAACACTGGGAGTAGTTTTAACCGCTTTGTTTTTATTTTTGCCGGCTTATTATATTTTGCGGCTGGAGCTGCCGGTGGCGCTTTTGCTCAGTGTGATTGTTTCTTCGACCGATGCGCCGGCTGTATTTATGATTATGCGTACGCAAAAGGCTAAACTGCGCGATGGTTTGCGCCCGCTGTTGGAATTTGAATCCGGCAGCAACGATCCGATGGCGGTGTTGCTCTCATTGGGGGCGTTGACTTATTTGCAAAGCGATGCATTTGAAATGAGCGAACTTATAAAGATGTTTATTCTGCAGTTGGCCCTAGGATTTGCCGCCGGCTATGGTTTGGGGCGGCTGGCGGCCGTTTTGCTGGAAAAAATCTGCATTTGCTATTTTGGTTTGTACACGGTTTTTGGCGTTGGTTTCGTTTTGCTGGCATTCGGTGTTACTCAGTTGATCGGCGGCAGCGGTTTTCTGGCAGTGTACATTGCGGGAATAATCCTTGGCAATCGGCCGTTTATGTATCGCCGCAACCTGATTCGTTTTCATGATTCTTTGGCTTGGATTGCTCAGGTCGGAATGTTTTTGCTGCTGGGGCTGTTGGTTAACCCGCATGAGCTGCCGTCGATAATGCCGATGGGGCTGTTGGCGGCTTTTTTCCTCATTTTTGTTTCTCGTCCGGCGGCGGTGTTTATCTGCCTGTGGCGCAGCCGTTTCAGCCTGAAAGAAAAGTTGTTCATCGGTTGGGCCGGTTTGAAAGGCGCGGTACCGATTATACTTGCGACCTATCCGCTGATGATCGGTTTTCCCGATTCCCAGTATTTGTTTAACTTGATTTTCTTTTTGGTTATCAGCTCGGTGCCGCTGCAGGGAAAAACACTGCCCGAACTTTCCGCCCGCCTTGGTCTTTATCAAAAATGAAAAAAAACGCTCTGCCGCAAAGCAGAGCGCTAAATTTTCCGCCGGTAGTTGATTGGGGGTCAAGACTATTTGAATGGCAGAAAACTTAATATAAATTATATAGTAGTTTTATTCGGGTTGCAATAGCCAAAACAAAAAACTTAAAAAAAATGATAGACTAAAAGCGGTCAAACGTCTAAACTCCCCGCTGTTAATATTGAAAACAAAGGCTTTGAGAATGAAAATAGGGGTGTTCGATTCCGGTTTGGGCGGGCTGGTGATAACTAAGGCGTTTATCGAAAATATGCCGGAATACGATTACTTATATTACGGCGATTCGCGCCATCTGCCGTTTGGGGAAAAGACATCAGGCCGGATCTTGGCCTATACGCTTGATGCCATGCGTTATATGATTGCCTGTGACTGCAAAATTATCATCATTGCCTGCAATACCGCTACTTCAATTGCCTTGCGCTATATCCAGCAGCGTTTTTTGCCGGCGGAGGCGCCGGAGGTCAAAGTGCTGGGGGTGGTGATTCCGACGGTTGAAGTTGCTATTGGCGGCCACACGCGCAAAATCGGTGTAGCGGCAACCACGGCTACCGTTCGTTCGCAGATATATCGGATTGAATTGCATAAACTAAATCCCGATCTCAAGGTGCAAGAAATCGCTACCCCCGAATTAGTGCCGGCGATTGAGGGCAATGACTTTGCCCGTGTGGAAGAAATTGTCCGTACTTATGCGCCGCAATTTAGAGATTGCGACAGTCTGATCCTCGGCTGCACCCATTATCCGTTGGTCAAACAATTTTTTCGTGCGGCGCTGCCGAAAGTAAACGTCGTTTCCCAAGACGAGTTGATGGCAGACAAATTAAGGGATTATCTTCGTCGTCATCCCGAAATTGAAAGCCGCCTCGGCCGCAACAGCACCTATCGTTTTGAAGTCAGCAGTTTGAATCGTCATGCGCAGAAAGTGGCGGCGCTGTTGTTTCCGGAAATTCCGGTGGAAAAATCGGCTGCCGCCGGGTAGGAAAAGGGATGTGCGGCTAAAGCGTACGGCCGGCTCTTGCAATCGCGTTTTTTTTTACCTAAATATAACTCAGACAATAATCATTTTAAGGAAAATTTATGACCACTATTTTATGTGTGCGCAAGGGTTCGGAGGTTGTCATTGCCGGCGACGGTCAGGCAACACTCGGCGAAACCGTCATTTTTAAGTCCAAATCGGTTAAAGTGCGGCGGATCGGCAACGGTCGGATCATCGCCGGTTTTGCCGGCGCCGCGGCCGACGGCATCACCCTGATCGAACGTCTGGAAGGCAAATTGGAAAAATATGCCTGGCAGCTGAAACGGGCGGCGGTTGAGCTGGCCAAAGACTGGCGGATGGACAAATATCTGCGCCAGCTGCAGGCGTTTATGATTGTGGCCGACAAAGACGTGTCACTGGTCATTTCAGGCACCGGCGAGGTGATGGAGCCCGATGACGGCATCATCGGCATCGGTTCCGGCGGCAACTACGCCATGGCGGCGGCCAAAGCTTTGTACGATGTGGAAGGCCTGTCGCCGGAAGATATTGCCAGAAAAGCGATGAATATTGCCGGCGATATTGATGTTTATACCAACCACAATCTGATTATTGAAAGGGTGTCAACCGATGAGTAGCGCAAATTTCAGTCCCCGTGAGATTGTTTCAGAACTGGACCGTTTTATTATCGGTCAAAACGAGGCCAAAAAGGCAGTGGCTATTGCCTTGCGTAATCGCTGGCGGCGGATGCAGGTGGCCGAAAACCTGCGTGAGGAAATTGTACCCAAGAATATTTTGATGGTCGGGCCTACCGGTGTCGGCAAGACCGAAATTTCCCGTCGGCTGGCGCGGCTGGCCAAGGCGCCGTTTATTAAGGTAGAAGCAACCAAGTTTACCGAAATCGGTTATGTCGGCCGCGATGTGGAATCGATTATCCGCGACCTGTTGGATATTGCCATTAACAATACCCGGCAGAAAATGCGTAAAGAGGTCAACGAAAAGGCAGCGATTGCGGCCGAAGAAAGGGTTTTGGAAGCTTTGGTCGGTGTTTCTGCCAGTGAAGAAACCAAACAGAAATTTCGCAAAATGCTGCGTGAAGGGGCTTTAGCCGAACGCGAGATTGAGATCAGCGTGATCGACGCCGGTACCAATACCATGCCGACGATGGAGATTCCCGGAATGCCCGGTGCGCAGATGGGAATGATCAGCTTGGGCGATATTCTCGGCAAATCGATGGGTGAAAAATACAAGACCCGCAAAATGGCGGTCGCCGATGCCGAAAAACTGGTGTTGCAGGAAGAAAGCGATAAACTGCTCGATAATGAGAAGATTGTTTCGCGCGCAATCAAGGCCGTGGAAAATGACGGCATCGTCTTTATTGATGAAATTGATAAAATCAGCGGCAGTGACGAGCGGCGCGGCGGCGATGTTTCCCGCGAAGGCGTTCAGCGCGATCTGCTGCCGCTGATTGAGGGAACCACCGTTTCAACCAAACACGGCATGGTCAAGACGGATCATATCTTGTTTATCTGTTCTGGAGCCTTTCATCTTTCCAAGCCGTCCGATCTGCTGCCGGAGCTGCAGGGACGTCTGCCGATCCGGGTAGAGCTGCAGGCTCTGACCCATGATGATTTTGTGCGTATCTTGACCGAACCGGAAGCCAACCTGATCGAACAGTATCAAGCGCTGCTGGCAACCGAAAACTTTACGCTTGAGTTTGAGCCGGCGGCGATTGACAAGATTGCCGACATTGCCGTTCAGATCAACGAAAATGTAGAAAATATCGGTGCCCGCCGCCTGCATACGGTGCTGGAAATTCTGCTTGAAGATATCAGTTTTTCGGCTTCTGATAAAAGCGGTGAAAAGGCAGTGATTACTGCTGCCATGGTCGAAGAAAAGCTGGCGAAATACACCAAATCCGGCGACTTGTCGAAGTTCATCCTCTGATGCCCCGGCTCGGTGTTTATATCCATTGGCCGTTCTGCCGCAGCAAATGCCCGTACTGTGATTTTTTCAGCCGGGTGAGAAAAGATGTTGATCAGGCGGCGATTGTTAACGGCTATCTGGCGGATCTGGAATATTACCGCAGTTTGAATGATGATTATACGGTCGATTCGGTTTTTTTCGGCGGTGGTACCCCGTCGCTGCTTGAACCGAAGCAGATTGCCCGGATTATAGATAAAATCGCCGCCTTGTGGCCGCTTTCCGCACAGCCGGAAATTTCGCTCGAGGCCAACCCCAATACCGACCGCCCAAATTTGTTCGCCGATTTGCGCGCGGCCGGCATCAACCGACTTTCGCTCGGCGTTCAGGCCTTAAACGATGTCGATCTCAAGTTTTTGGGGCGCACGCACGGAGTGAGGGAAGCACTTGCCTCTGTTGATTCGGTATTGAAAAGTTTTGATAACCATTCGCTTGATCTGATCTATGCCCGTCCCGGGCAAACGCCGGCCGTTTGGGAACAAGAACTGCG
>CABUAP010000008.1 GCA_902489675.1 uncultured Azospirillum sp.
TTGCTGGAAAAGGCAACGGGGGAATTTTTTACCATTCTTGACGGCGATGATTTTTACGGAGATGAGCGGAAGTTTCAAAAGCAAATTGAAGTTTTGAACAAATATCCCAAATGTATCGGCTGCGGATGCTCTCACAAGGTTTGTTTTTCAAACGGAAAAATTGAAGATAAAAGGTCTTTTCCTTATTTTATAATTTACCAATTGTCTGATTATATACGCAAAAAAGTGTATGTCCATAATGGCGCAATTATTTTTCGCAATATTTTTTACTTTGGTTTTCCGTTGGACTTTCCGCACAATTTTGTTAATGATACAACATTGACAATGTATATGATGAAATTTGGGCAATTGGCCTGCCTGCCGGATTCCATGTATATGTATTATGTGTACAGCGGGGGAATTTATCAAGGCGTATCCAGCGCCGACAAGGATCTGTACGGTGCTGTGGCTGCGGAGGTGAATCTACGTTGTCTTCCGGAATATCGGGCGGAGTTGCTGCAAAAATATCATGAACTTTTTTGTAAAGTGTATCATAATAGGAAAAAATATAAGAGAAAGGAATTGGCTGTTGTCAGAGATTTTGCAGTCAGAAACGGCTGTCGATTTGTGAAAGCTGTGCTTGATTGTGCCGTCGGCGGTTTCTTCGGAAAAAGAATAGCGCGCTATCGTTGTAAACATATGCTGAAGCATAATGATTTTGTCGGTCAAACAAAAGTCAGAAATATGGGCTGTTTTACAGTATTTTCCAATTTCGGTGATATGCTTAATTTATATATTGCGCGTTATGTTTACGGCTGGAATGTTTTGCCGGTTTGGGAAAATGTGGATGTTTGGTGCATCGGCAGTGTCTTGGCGCGATTATTTGAAGATGAAGTTGAACAAGGAAAGGTTGTTGATGTTGTCGGTACCGGTTTGCATCGCGAATTGTCAAAGCCTGAAAATTTTTCAACCAAAGTCCGAGTACATTCTTTAAGAGGAAAATTATCGTTTGAAAAATTGAGCAAGCTTTTGTCGATAAAGAAAAATATTGTTTTGGCGGATCCGGGAATTTTGGTACGGCGGATGGCCGATAAAAGCAAAGTTCAAAATGAGGGGCGGATCGGGGTGATACCTCATTATTATGATAAAGATTCCGAGTATTTGAAAAATATTAAAGTGCCTAATCTTAAGATAATCAAGACAGAGGATTCTCCGATACAGGTTATGCGCGATATCTTGTCCTGCAAATGTGTGTTGTCTTCGTCTTTGCATGGTTTGATTGTAGCCGATGCGCTCGGTGTTCCCAATCGGCGGATTGTGCTGTCGGATAAAATCATCGGTGGGGATCTAAAATTTGATGATTATTATTCCGTTTATTTTGATAAAGCCGAAGATGCGCCGGTAACAATAGATTTGCGAAAAGAAACAATAGATGAGAAAAACATCGATACCATTATTGAAAATTATGTCAATCTTGAGGATAAGATGGAAGAACAGTGCAAGGCATTGCTGAAAATAAAAATAAACTAAAACAATGCAAAAAATGCTTGCAAATTGAATCGGTTGTGATATACAGGGATCGACCTTCCGGATGGAGTTCCTTTTCGGCAGGTTAATGTTTATTTTCACAATTTGTGGGGGATTCGCCATAATCTTACCACAAAACCTAAAGTGAGGTATTGAAATGGCTGTAAAATCTAAAAAGAAAATTTTAGGATTGATCAAGCTGCAAATCCCCGCTGGAAAAGCTAACCCTTCTCCTCCGGTTGGTCCGGCTCTGGGCCAAAAAGGCTTGAATATTATGGAATTCTGCAAAGCGTTTAACGCGGCTACTCAGAAAATGGAACCGGGTATTCCGGTGCCGGTCGTTATCACCGCTTATGAAGATAAGTCCTTTACTTTTATCACCAAGCTGCCGCCGGTTGCTTACTATATCAAGCAAGCTGCCAAAATTAAATCTGCTTCCAAAGAACCGGGTAAGGTTTCTGTCGGTCAGATTACGATGGCTCAGGTAAAAGAAATCGCCGAAGCCAAAATGCCGGATCTGAACTGTTCGACGGTTGAAGCCGCCATGAACATGGTTAAAGGTCAGGCTGTTTCTATGGGCGTAAAGGTTGTGGAGTAGGACAATGGCAGGAAAAAGAATCGAAAATGCATATAAAACCATTGACAAGTCTAAGCTATATTCGCTGAAAGACGCTGTTAAACTGGTCAAAGAAAATGCAAACGCCAAATTTGACGAAACTGTTGATTTGGCAATTAATCTTGGCGTTGATCCGAAATATGCCGACCAGATGGTCAGAGGCGTTTGTTCTCTGCCGAACGGTACCGGTAAAACCGTACGCGTTGCTGTTTTGGCTCAGGGTGAAAAAGCCGATGAAGCTAAAGCTGCCGGTGCCGATGTTGTCGGTGCCGAAAACCTGATCGACTCGATCTTGGCCGGTAAAATTGAATTTGACCGCTGCATTGCCACTCCGGATATGATGGGGTTGGCCGGCCGCGTAGCCCGTGTATTGGGACCGAAAGGCCTGATGCCGAACCCGAAATTGGGTACGGTTACCATGGATGTTGCCGGTGCGGTTAAGAAGGCGAAAGCCGGTGAAGTTCAGTATCGTGCCGAAAAGACCGGTATTGTTCATGCCGGTGTCGGCAAAGTCAGCTTCAGCGAAGAGGCTATTTATGAAAACGCCAAAGCTTTGATCGATGCTGTTATTAAAGCTAAGCCGTCTGGCGCCAAAGGAACTTATTTGAAGAAGATTTCGATCAGTTCTACCATGGGCGCGGGCGTTCATGTTGATCTTACAAATCTGTAAGATTGCTGAAAAGTTTGGGGCGGCGTTTCCGCCGTCCCGTATTTTCAAAAATGTCTGTGTGATGTTTTTGAAAGACTGTCCAAGACTGCAGGTGGGCAACCTTAAATATCCTGCATAGACGGGAGCAAAATATAAGTTTTTTTCTCCTGGACAGAGTAACCTCGCCGATGCGTTTGTGCGCAAAAGCGAAATTGTAAAATATGACATCTTGAAGAATAAGATGTTTTGTTTGGAGATAGAAAAGTGAATCGTGATGAAAAAGCACAATTACTGAATGAACTCAAGCAGTTGTTTGAGGCTTCCGAAGTTGTGGTCATTTCCCATTACAAAGGTTTGACCGTAACCGAGGTTTCCGAATTGAGAAACAACATCCGTAAAGCCGGAGCAGGGTTCAAGGTAACCAAAAACCGCATCACTCGTCTGGCTCTGAAAGACACAAAATTTGCCGAATTGGCAGATCAGTTCACCGGTCCGACCGCAATTGCTTTTGCGAATGACCCGATTGCTGCCTGCAAAGCTTGTGTTGAATTTGCAAAAGGTAACGAAAAGTTGGTTATCGTTGGCGGTGCAATGGGAACAGGTGTTCTTTCCGTTGATGAAATCAAACGTTTGGCAAGCATTCCGTCCGTCGACGAATTGCGCGCCAAAATTATCGGTCTGCTGCAGGCTCCGGCCGCACAGCTGGCTCGGGTTACCAAAGCTTACTCGGAAAAAGACATGGCAGCCTAAGTTGCCGTATGTTTGTGGTTTTTAATTTAAAAGATTTAATTTATTTATTGGAGAAAAAAAATGGCCGATTTAGCCAAATTAGTTGATGAATTGTCAGCCCTGACTGTTATGGAAGCTGCTGATCTTTCTAAAATGCTGGAAGAAAAATGGGGCGTTTCCGCCGCTGCTGCCGTAGCTGTTGCTGCCGGTGGTGCTGCTGCCGCTGCTGAAGAAGAAAAAGATGATTTTGAAGTTGTTCTGGTTGCTGCCGGTGATAACAAAATCAATGTTATTAAAGAAATCAGAGCTATTACACAGCTCGGTTTGAAAGAAGCTAAGGACCTGGTAGACGGTGCTCCGAAGACCATTAAAGAAAGCGCTCCGAAGGCTGAAGCCGAAGAAATCAAGAAGAAACTTGAAGATGCCGGCGCTAAAGTTGAATTGAAGTAATTTTAGTTTTAATTGCAACTTAAAAAAACTCCCTGAGAATGCTCGGGGAGTTTTTTAGGTAGTGCAAACCGGTTGAATATAAAAATATACCCGGAATGCTAAAAGCCGGTTCCGGGTATATGTGAGATTGTTTTTTTAGGCTTGGGCGAACAAATCCAAAAAACGCCACCAGATTTGAGATGATTGCTCATGTAGCCTTGCCATTCATCATCATATATCCGTCCATCTTCCGGGTCTTCTGAAAACCAATAGAAAGAACGTTTAAAACCCGGCATCAAGAGTTGATGATATTCAAGGATCTCGAGCGTTGTCCAGAATTCTTCTCCGTGTCCGGAAATCCGCCTGTAGTCGCTTTCGTATACGATGTGTGCTTCCGGTGCAAAAAAGTCGTTTTTGCTGATCCAATCATTGACATTGCCGACATGGACGCTTTTCTCACAAGAAAAATTGCCATCGGTTTCGTCATATAGATCTTGATTGCAAAAAGCTCTGAGGTAGAACACGGTGCCGTAATAAAGAACGCCGATGAGTGGCCGTTCTTTGCAGACAGTATCCGTATAGCTGAATGTTCCGTCTTCGTTTTTGTAAACAAGCTGTGCCGGCGTTTTGCCGCAGATACGATCGAGATAGGCTCTGACTTCACTGACTTGGGGTTCTGTCGCATCCCAGATTTTGAATTTTTCGTTTGTGTCCATAGTAGTTAGATTTAATAATAGGTGAATTGTTGAAATATTATCAACATCTTGTATTTTTGTTAATTTTTATTAGCCGGTTTTTCCGGCGGCTTGACAGCCGTAAATTTTTTCTTTAGTCTGGTCTTGGTTCCGGTCATCCGCAGGGCTTATGGGTGAGGAACGGCAGTGTTAACCGAGCCGGGTTAAAAAGTTTGGCCGAACAACAATTGTTTGGGCTCTTTTGAATATACGGCTTCTGAAAAAGGGAGTTTTTTTATGTCTTATCAATATCAGCACGGATTATTGGTTATGCGCGCGCAGCCTTTTCATATCGGGCATTCGCGGATTATTGACGATATGCTTAATAAATGCGCTAATGTAACGGTGATCCTCGGTTCGATCCAAGAACAGGGAACGGCGCGTAATCCGCTTAATTATACAACCCGCAAAAAGATGATTCAAAATGTTTACCGCAGCCGAAACGACTATGCAAGGTTGCGGATTGTCGGTCTGTTTGATATTAACAATCCCGGAGAATGGGCAACATATGTGCTGGATTTTTTATCCGAAAATTTTGCCGATCGTCCGCAGCCCGATGTTTATTTTGCCGGCAGCGAATATGATGCCCATTGGTTTAAACCGGCGTTTGAACATATTGAATATATTGACCGGACCGATCCTAAGTTTCCGTTTGTAACCGGTACAATGGTGCGTGATATGCTCAAATTTGGTGATCCGCGATGGAAAAATTTTGTGCATCCCGAGAATTTTGAATTGGTGGAAAAGGCTTTTTCTCATCGGCAAGCAATAGTGTGAAAAGGGGATGAAGATGGAAAATAAAGAAATTTGGCAACATCTGGTTGAGGGGATCCGCAGCTATTGTCGGGATAATGGTTTTTTGAAAGCCGCGCTGGGGCTTTCCGGCGGGTTAGATTCCGCAATAACGGCGGTTGCCGCGGCGGAAGCCTTGGGCGGGGGCAATGTGGATGCTTTTATGCTGAAAACTTGCTATACCAGTGATTTGAGTCTGAAAATTGCCGCAGAAACCGCCGGTTTGAACGGTATTCATTATCATGAGGCGGATATCCAGCCATTGGTGGAACGCGAGGCAGATTTTCTGGAAAATTTATTTGCGGAAAAATTGAAAGCGGCGGCATTTGAAAATCTGCAAGCCAGAACCCGGGGAAAAATTTTGATGGCTTATGCCAATCAGAGCGGCGCGCTGCTTTTGTCCTGCGGTAATAAATCGGAAATTCTGACCGGTTATTGCACACTTTACGGCGATACCTGCGGCGGGTTGGCACCGCTGGCCGGGATTTATAAATCTGATTTGTTTGCGTTGGCGCGCTGGCTGAACGGCCGTCAAAAGGTTTTGCCGCCGGAAGTGATTGAGCGGGCGCCGTCCGCCGAGCTGGCCGCCGGGCAGAAAGATGAGGACAGTTTGCCGCCTTATGAACTGTTGGATGCCGTGCTCAGGCTTTATGTCGATGAAATGTTGCCGGCAGCGGAGATCATACGACGGTTGGGAAATGATGTTCCGGTTGAGAAGATTGTCGCGTTATATGAAAAAAGTGCCTTCAAGCGCCGTCAGCTGCCGCCGGCGGTTAAGGTTCAGTATGAGCAAAAACAAGTTACAGGAGAAGAAAAATGAAAGAAATTTGTTTGATTACATCTAACCGGGGCAAGGTTCTTTCGCTGCAAAAGGCACTGGATTCTTTTGGGATTGAAGTGAATGTGAATGTGCAAAATCTGGAATTGACGGAACCGCAGTTTGATACGGTTAAGGAAGTTTCCGCTTATAAAGCGAAAGAAGCTTATACCCGGCTAAAGCGGCCGGTTTTGGTTGAAGACGGCGGTTTTGCGGTTGAAGCCTTAAATGGTTTTCCGGGGGTTTATACGAAGTTTGTCCTCAACACGATCGGCGCCGCAGGAATATTGAAATTGCTGGCGGGAGAGAGTAACCGCCGGGCTCGCTTTATCAGTTGTGCCAGCTATATTGACGAAGATGGTCGGTTGTTTCAATTTGAGCGGCCGGTAGAGGAGGGAGAGGTTGAAATTGCCGATCAAATGCACGTTGTCGACTCGCCTTATGCTTGGTCAGAATTATGGAAAATCGCTTATTTGCCGACATTTGGCAAAATGATGTGCGACTTGTCTTCGGAAGAAGTCAACGCACTTTATCGTACCGGAAAAGGCAGTCTATGGGTTTTTGCCCGATGGTATGCCGGGCAAAAATGATGAATGACGTAACCGGTTGGACGATCGGCCGGGATTATAATTTGACGGTTTTGCGCTTTGTTGTTTCTTCTCTTTTGCCGCAGTGAGAACACTCTTTGATGGTATGAAGGGTGTAATCTTTGTAGGGAACCGTATAGCGGACCCGAACATCGCGGTTGTTGTGTCGTTCGGTTCGGTATTCGGTTTTATGATAGGTGTGGACATCGGTTTCAAAGGTATCAATGACAAAAAAGTTAAACGGAGCACTGCAAAACGGACAAGTATAACTCTTTAGCGCCAGATAGAGAACCAAGTAGCTGACGGTTATGTCTAACAGCAGAAAAATGCTCAGCCGGACGCGTATGGGGTGGAGTTGATAATATTCGAGCAGCGTGTTTATCAGAGAATTGTCCCCACCCGAAAAGGCATAGGAAACGGCCAAGGTGTCGAGTTGGTTTTTAATCAGCAGGGCAATGACAAAGGCAATGGGGATGACAACGGCGGATCGAGTGATGTCGGCCGCGCCTTTGACACAGTTGATAACTTTTGCAAAAGTCAATGAACTGCCGTAGGTCAAGATATTTTTGCGGATGATGGATATGGCGCTGTATGAGGCGATCAAACGCGTGATGATCAGGTTGAGCGATATAATTAGGATCAAAAAGCTGATGATCAGGGACAATTCTTTCCACCATTTGTTTATGTAGTCGTTTTTGGGTTCCGACAGGGCTTTGCTGCGAATTCTGCCGTAATCCGTTTGTGTCCATTTTCCGCTTTCTTCGGTCTGCAGATATTCTACTTTGTCGCCTTTTTGCAGTTTCCCGAGTTCTTTGTGTTCTTCATTATTGGAATAATAGCTCGTATCTTCCAGCACCTCGCTGACTAAAGTGTATTTATGGGCAAAATCTTGATAATAAAAAACGGTAGTGATGAAACAGGCGGCAATAAGACACGAAAACAGAGGCATCAAAAGGCAGTTGCCGATGATGTTAAGCTGACCGTTAAAAGAAATTTTTGGTTTTTGTCCGGTCTGCTCTTGAGCCGGTTCGGTCTGTTCTTGATTGTCATCATCTTCCGGCAAAGGTGTCGGGGCAGAACTTTCGGATGTGTGTTGCTCGGCAAGAGAAGCATCGTATTGTTTGCGCAATTCCTGATCGCTGAGAATTTTGTATGCTTCTTCTATTTTGGCAAATTCTGCGGCTTTTTTAGGGGAGATTTTGGTTTCCGTATCTACCGCCGGATGATATTTCATGTTCAGCCGTTGATAGGCTGCGAGAATTTCGGCCGCGGTTGCATCGGGATTGACTTTTAGAAGTTGGTACAGAGTTTTAGCCATTGTTATGATCTCCGGTAAAAATTATCTTACTTTTTCTTCAACTTTTTGACATATGTTCTGCGCCATATTTTTTAATATCGATGCATCTTTCTGCTTTATCCTGCCGATGGTGGCGGAGGTGATCTGCGTCTTGTCTTTAGTGGAGCTTATTTCTATTTTTCCGTTGCCGATTTTGGTGCCGGCGGTATGGATAATTATGCTGTCAGAGCCGTTTTTTTCGATCCGGATTTCGGGAGCGTTCAAACCGGCGGCAAATTTTTCCACCGTGCAATGTGTTGCCAACAGTTTTTGCGCTTTTTCGGGGCAGCAGGCGCGCAGTTTTTGAGCAGCATCGTTGTTGTCGATATGTTTTTGAACTTTGGCATCATAAAAAATTTTGCGCCGAACAGGTTGAGGCGTGGGAACAGCCGCGGGTTTGATCTCCGTTACCGTGCTTGTTGTTTGGGGAGCCGGAGCGGGTTGTTTGAACGCGGCACAAGCGGTAAGGTTTAGAAATACGAAAAGAATAAACAGTTTTTGCATGATGTTGCCTGAAAAACGATTGATATTATTAAGTTATAAAATACTGTATAACAATTGGTTATCTGTATCCAGCACAATTGTCCGTTTGTCCGCATTTTTTTTGGTTTTTTAACCGACAGCGGATGAAAATCCGTCAGCCGCAGAGAAAATTTGCGGCGGGGGCGAGGTTTGAAAAAAAGTTTGTTTGGGGTGCATTTTTTGCTTGCCAGAATCGCAAATGTGAGTCATTATCCGCTTGAATTTTGTCACGGAACGTGACGATTGCATGCAATTATTTTATCTGATGCTCATCAAGAGGGGCTCTTTCCCCGAGGGTTTGATGAGGTTTTTCGTTTTTAAAAAAATTAACCTTCTGCGGTCGGGATTCAAGCGTACTTGATAGTATTGTCGCAGAATTATAACCATGAGGAATCACGCAAAATGAAAGAATCTTATACGAATAAAAGACGTGTAAGAAAGAATTTCGGCAGAATCGACTCCGTGTCGGAAATGCCGAGTTTGATTGAAGTGCAGACCGGATCATACCGCGATTTCATCGAAAATAAAAATTGCGAATTCGGTTTGGAAGAAGTTTTCAAATCCATTTTCCCCATCAAAGACTTTTCCGGCTCCGGTGAGCTTGAGTTTGTTAAATACGAACTCGAGGAACCAAAATATGACGTTGATGAATGCATCAAGCGCGATATGACCTATGCCGCGCCGGTCAAAGCCACGTTGCGTCTGGTTGTCTGGGATGTGGACGAAGCCACCGGCGCTCGTTCGATCCATGACATTAAGGAACAGGATGTCTATATGGGCGATATCCCGCTGATGACGGACAAAGGTACCTTTATCGTTAACGGTACCGAACGCGTCGTTGTGTCGCAGATGCACCGTTCGCCGGGTGTTTTCTTTGATAATGACAAAGGCAAAACGGTTGCTTCCGGTAAATATTTGTTTGCCGCGCGGGTTATTCCGTATCGCGGTTCGTGGCTCGATTTTGAATTTGACGCCAAAGACTTGATCTATGCCCGTATTGACCGCCGCCGCAAGCTGCCGGTTACTTCGATCCTTTATTCCCTCTATTCCAAGGAAACCGAGGAAAAGTTAAAAGAACTGGCCAAAGAAGGCAAAAAACTTGAACGTTCCGAAATTAAAGGAATGGATAAAGAAGAAATTCTCAGCTACTTTTATGATGTGGACACTTATGTTGCCGACAAGAAGGGCTGGAAGAGCAAATTTATTCCCGAGCGTTTCCGCGGTGTTAAATTCGCTTTTGATTTGATTGATGCCGAAAGCGGAAAATCGGTTTGGGAAGCCGGTAAAAAGATGCCGGCGCGCGCTGCTCAGAAATTGGTTGACGAAGGGTTGGAATTTTACCGTGTGGCCGAAGATCAGCTGCTTGGCAAATTCCTTGCGACCGCTTTGGTCGAGAAAAAGACCGGCGAAGTGGTTGCCGATGCAGGTGCCGAAATCAATCAGGAGCTGTTGGACAAGATCAAAGAAGCCAAAATCAATGAAATCAAGGTTCTTTATATCGATAATGTTAATGTTGGACCTTATATCCGCAATACTTTGGAAGTGGACAAGAACCACAGCCGGGAAGAAGCACTGCTTGATATCTATCGCGTTATGCGCCCGGGCGAGCCGCCGACATATGAAACAGCTGATGCGCTGTTTAAGTCGTTGTTCTTTGATAACGAACGTTATGATTTGTCTTCGGTCGGCCGTGTTAAGATAAATACCGCGCTTGACATCCCGTTTGAGGATGCACCGGATACATACCGCACATTGCGTAAAGACGATGTTTTGCGCATTGTTAAACGTTTGGTCGAACTGCGTGACGGCCATGGCGAAGTTGACGATATAGACCACTTGGGCAACCGTCGCGTCCGCTCGGTCGGCGAACTGATGGAAAACCAGTACCGTATGGGTTTGCTGCGTATGGAAAGAGCGATCCGCGAAAGAATGAGTTCGGAAGTTCTGAATAACGTCAAACCGCAGGATTTGGTCAATGCTAAGCCGATTGCTTCGGTTATCCGCGAGTTCTTCGGTTCTTCGCAGCTGTCGCAGTTTATGGATCAGAACAATCCGCTGTCGGAAATTACCCACAAACGCCGTCTGTCGGCTTTGGGACCCGGCGGTTTGTCCCGTGATCGCGCCGGTTTTGAAGTGCGCGACGTGCATCCGACACACTATGGTCGTATCTGCCCGATTGAAACACCGGAAGGTCCGAACATCGGTTTGATTAACTCTCTGTCCACTTATGCCCGCATCAATAAATACGGCTTTATCGAATGTCCGTATCGCAAGATCGTTGACGGCAAAGTGACCGATGAAGTGGTTTATCTGTCGGCCGATCAGGAAGGAAGATACATCATTGCGGAAGCTAATGCCGAAGTGCGTGACGACGGTACTTTTGTTAAAGATACCATTGCCTGCCGCAAGGCCGGTGAATTTGAGTTCCACACACCGGAAGAAATCAACTTTATCGACGTTTCGCCGAAACAGTTGGTGTCGGTTGCAACCGCCCTTATTCCGTTCTTGGAAAACGATGACGCGAACCGTGCGTTGATGGGATCAAACATGCAGCGTCAGGGCGTGCCCCTGCTGCGTTCGGAAGCCCCGTTGGTCGGTACCGGTATGGAAGCTACCGTAGCCAAAGATTCCGGTGCAACGGTGGTTTGCAAATATGACGGCGTGGTTGACGCGGTTGATGCCAACCGTATTGTGGTTCGTTCAATGAACAAAAACTCGGACGGTGTCGGCGTTGAAATTTACAAATTGTCGAAATTCCGTCGTTCCAACCAGAATACCTGCATCAATCAGGTGCCGCTGGTTAAGGTCGGTGATGTGGTTAAAGCCGGCGATATCATGGCTGACGGTCCGTGTACCGATATGGGCGAGTTGGCTTTGGGTAAAAATATGCTGGTTGCCTTTATGCCGTGGAACGGTCTGAACTACGAAGATGCGATCTTGCTTTCTGAGCGTGTTTCGCGTGATGATGTATTGACCTCGCTGCATATTGAAGAATTTGAGGTAATGGCTCGTGACACCAAACTCGGCCAGGAAGAAATCACCCGCGATATTCCGAACGTTGGTGAAGAAGCTTTGCGCAATCTTGACGAGGCCGGTATCGTTTACATCGGCGCTGAAGTCAAGGCCGGTGATATTTTGGTCGGTAAGGTTACGCCGAAAGGCGAATCGCCGGTTACGCCGGAAGAAAAACTGCTGCGCGCCATTTTTGGCGAAAAAGCCTCTGACGTACGCGATACTTCGCTGCGCGTTCAGCCGGGTATTGAAGGTATTGTCGTTGACGTTCACGTTTTCTCCCGACGCGGCGTTGAGAAAGACGAACGCGCATTGGCGATTGAACAGCAGGAAATTTCTCAGTTGGCAAAAGACCGTGATGACGAAATTGCAATTATTCGTAAGGTTTTTGATGCCCGTTTGAAAGAAATGCTGATCGGCCAGACGGTGGTTGATGCGCCTAAAGGCATTGCCAAGAAATCGGTTCTGACGGAAGAATCGTTTGCTGACGTTCCGTCTTCGCAGTGGCGCAAGATTGTGGTCAAAGACGAAGAAGCTATGGCCAGAATCGAAGAATTTGCCGCCGCTTTTGACGCACGCGTCGCCGGTGTTCAGAAACACTTTGACGACAAGGTGGAAAAAGTTCAGCGCGGTGACGATCTGCTGCCGGGCGTTTTGAAAACGGTTAAGGTCTTTATCGCCACCAAGCGTAAAATGCAAACCGGTGATAAAATGGCCGGACGTCACGGTAACAAAGGTACGGTTTCCCGCGTATTGCCGCTTGAGGATATGCCTTATACCGAAGACGGTACCCCGGTTGATATCGTGCTGAACCCCTTGGGCGTGCCTTCTCGTATGAATGTCGGACAAATTCTCGAAACTCACCTCGGCTGGGCGGCCAAAGAACTCGGCAAGCAGTTGAACGAGATGTGCGAACAGTACAAACGCGGTGAAAAAACACTGGAAGAACTGAACAACAAGCTGAAAGAAATTTACGGCGAAAAACAGTTTAAGCGTGAGATTGCCGATCTGACAACGGAAGAAAAAGTTGAGATGATCAAGAATGTTAAAAACGGCATTCCGATGGCGACTCCGGTTTTTGACGGCGCGCACGAACAAGATATCAACAGTATGTTGTCGATGGCCGGTTTGCCGACTTCGGGTCAGATTGATCTTTACGACGGACGTACCGGTGAGAAGTTTGACCGCAAGGTGACGGTTGGTATCATCTATATGATCAAACTGCACCACATTGTTGACGAAAAGATGCATGCACGTTCGGTTGGACCGTACAGTCTGGTTACTCAGCAGCCTTTGGGCGGTAAAGCTCAGTTCGGCGGACAACGTTTCGGTGAAATGGAAGTTTGGGCATTGCAGGCATACGGCGCAGCCTATACCTTGCAGGAAATGCTGACGGTTAAATCTGACGATGTCAGCGGCCGTACCAAAGTTTATGAAGCGATCGTCCGCGGCGAGGAAGGATTTGAAGCCGGCGTTCCGGAATCCTTTAACGTTTTGGTTAAAGAAATCAAATCTTTGTGCCTGAACATCGAATTGCAGAACGAAGCCGTTTAGAATTGGAGATAAAAAATATGAATGAAATTATGAAGTTTTTTGGTCAGCAGCCGGCCAACGGAGATTCTTTTGACGAGATCAAAATCTCCATTGCCTCTCCTGAACAAATTCGTTCTTGGTCTTACGGCGAAGTCAAAAAGCCCGAAACCATCAACTATCGTACTTTCAAACCGGAAAGAGACGGCTTGTTCTGTGCCCGTATTTTCGGACCGGTCAAAGATTATGAATGCTTGTGCGGCAAGTATAAGAGAATGAAATACCGCGGCATTGTTTGCGAAAAGTGTGGTGTGGAAGTGACCCTCTCCAGCGTTCGCCGCGAGAGAATGGGACATATTGAACTGGCTGCGCCGGTTGCCCATATCTGGTTTTTAAAATCGCTGCCGAGCCGTATTTCGATGCTGACCGATATCGGCGTCAAATCACTCGAACGGGTGCTTTATTTTGAAAGCTACATCGTGATCGAGCCGGGTTTGACACCGCTCGGTATGTATGAAATGCTGTCGGAAGAACAGTATCAGGAAGCGATTGACGAATATGGCGAAGATTCTTTCCGCGCCGGTATCGGTGCCGAAGCAATCAAGGAGATTTTGGCCTCGATTGATTTGGAAGAGGAAAAGAAAACCATTCGTGCCGAGCTGAAGGACAATACTTCCGAAGCCAAACGCAAGAAATTGGTTAAGCGCTTGAAGATTATTGAGGCGTTTTTGGATTCCAATACCAAACCGGAATGGATGATCTTAGACGTGCTGCCGGTTATTCCGCCGGAACTGCGTCCGTTGGTACCATTAGACGGCGGTCGTTTTGCCACTTCGGATTTGAACGATCTGTACCGCCGCGTCATCAATCGTAACAACCGTTTGAAACGCCTGCTTGAATTGCACGCGCCGGATATTATTATCCGCAATGAAAAACGTATGTTGCAGGAATCGGTTGATGCTTTGTTTGATAACGGTCGCCGCTCGAGAGCGATTACCGGTACCAACAAGCGGCCGCTGAAATCGCTGTCCGATATGTTGAAAGGTAAACAAGGGCGTTTCCGTCAGAACCTGCTCGGTAAACGTGTGGACTATTCCGGTCGTTCGGTTATTACGGTTGGTCCGGAACTGCGTTTGCAGCAGTGCGGTCTGCCGAAGAAAATGGCGCTGGAACTGTTCAAACCGTTTGTTTATGCCAAACTGGAATTGTACGGTCATGCCACCACCATTAAAGCAGCCAAGAAAATGGTTGAAAAAGAACGTCCGGAAGTGTGGGATATCTTGGAAGAAGTTATCCGCGAACATCCGGTGCTGCTGAACCGTGCGCCGACCTTGCACAGACTGGGTATTCAGGCTTTTGAACCGGTTTTGGTCGAAGGTAAGGCAATCCACCTGCATCCGTTGGTATGTACCGCGTTTAACGCCGACTTCGACGGTGACCAAATGGCGGTTCACGTTCCGTTGTCGGTCGAGGCGCAGCTCGAAGCCCGTGTTTTGATGATGTCTACCAACAACATTCTGTCACCGGCCTCGGGTAAGCCGATTATCGTGCCGTCACAAGACATGGTTTTGGGTATTTACTACCTGACTTATGATGCCGAAGGTTTGGATGGCGAAGGCTCTGTTTTTGCCGACTATAACGAAGTGCTGCTGGCTTTGGATGCCAAAGCCGTTGATCTGCACAGCCGGATCAAATGCCGCATCAGTTATATTGATGACAACGGCGAAGCAAAATACGGGTTGGTCGATACCACGCCGGGACGTTTGATGGTGGCGGAAATTCTGCCGCAGCATAAAGATGTTCCGTTCTCGCTGGTTAACCGTTTGGTTAAGAAGAAAGAAATCGGCGAAATCATCGATATTATCTACCGCCACTGCGGTCAGAAAGAAACGGTTATGTTTGTTGACCGTTTGATGGCGCTCGGTTTCCAAAACGCCTGCAAAGCCGGTATTTCGTTCGGTAAAGACGACTTGATCGTTCCCGAAGCCAAACAAGAGCTGGTCAGCGAAACCGAAAAACAGGTTAAGGAATTTGAACAGCAGTACCAGAACGGTTTGATCACCAAAGGTGAAAAATACAATAAGGTTATCGATATCTGGGCATCTTGTACCGATAAAGTGGCTGACGAAATGATGAAAAACATTTCCAAAACCGAAAAGGGCTACATCAACTCGGTTTACATGATGGCTCACTCCGGCGCCCGCGGTTCTGCTGCGCAGATGCGTCAGGTTGCCGGTATGCGCGGTTTGATGGCGAAACCTTCGGGTGAAATTATCGAACAACCGATTATTTCCAACTTTAAAGAAGGTCTGACGGTGCTTGAGTACTTTAACTCTACCCACGGTGCCCGTAAAGGTCTGGCCGATACCGCTCTGAAGACTGCAAACTCCGGTTATCTGACCCGTCGTCTGGTTGACGTTGCTCAGGATGTGGTGGTTACCGAGCAGGATTGCGGTACCGAACGCGGCATTATCGTTCGTCCGGTGGTTGACGGCGGTAACGTTATCGTTTCGATCGGCGAGCGTATTTTGGGTCGTACCATTCAGGAAGATATTGTTCATCCGGAAAGCGGCGAAGTTCTGATCAAAAAAGGCAAGCTGATTACCGAAGACGATGTCGACGTGGTTGAAAAAGCCGGTGTTGAACAGGTTAAGATCCGTTCGGTTCTGACCTGCGAATGCAAAAACGGTATTTGCGCGGCCTGTTACGGACGTGACTTGGCTCGCGGTACGCCGGTTAATATCGGCGAAGCAGTCGGCGTTATTGCCGCTCAGTCCATTGGTGAGCCGGGTACCCAGCTGACGATGAGAACCTTCCACATCGGCGGTGCGGCTTCTAAATCGGCCGAACAATCAACGGTTGAAGTACCGTTTGCCGGTGTTTTGAAACTGGAAAACAACCATACGGTTACCAACTCCGAAGGTCATTTGATTGTGTTGTCGCGTAACTGCGAAATCGTTATTGTCGATAGCAGCGAACGTGAAAAATCACGCCATAAAGTTCCTTACGGTACCAAGATTTTGGTCGCCGAAGGCGCTAAGGTCAAAAAAGGCCAGAAGGTTGCCGAATGGGATCCGTTTACGGTTCCGGTAATTACCGAAAAGGCCGGTCGTGCCGAATGGGTTGACTTGATCAACAATATTTCTTTGGAAGAACGCGTTGACGAAACCACCGGCGTGGTTGACAATGTGGTTATCGATTGGCATTCGGGCGCTAACTCCGCCAGCCTTAAACCGGGTATTATGCTGAAAGACGAGAAAGGTAACCCGATCTTGTTCGATAACGGCAAAGAAGTTCGTTATTATCTGTCGGTCGGCGCCATTCTGACGGTTGAGAACGGCGCGGAAGTCAAAGTCGGCGACGTGGTTGCGAGAATCCCGCGGGAAAGCTCCAAGACCAAAGATATTACCGGTGGTCTGCCGCGTGTGGCCGAGTTGTTTGAAGCCCGCCATCCGAAGGATCAGGCGATTATTTCCGATATCGACGGCGTGGTTGAATTTGGCAAAGACTACAAAGCCAAACAGCGGATTACGGTTGTGCCGGCCAAAGGCGAAGCAATCGAATATCTGATTCCGAAGGGTCGCCATTTGGTGGTTCAGGAAGGCGACGTGGTCAAGAAAGGCGATATGCTGGTTGAAGGTACGCCGGCACCGCATGATATTCTGCGTGTTCTGGGTGTTGAAAAACTGGCCGAATATCTGGTCAAGGAAGTTCAGGATGTTTATCGTCTGCAAGGCGTTAAGATCAACGATAAGCACATCGAAGTTATCGTTTCGCAGATGCTGCGCAAGGTAGAAGTTCGGGTTCCGAACGATACGACTTTCCTCGTCGGCGAACAGGTTGATCGTGATGTCTTTGAAGCCGAAAACGAAAAGACGATTGCCGAAGGCGGTATTCCTGCCGAAGCCGATCCGATCTTGCTTGGTATTACCAAAGCTTCGCTGCAGACCAAGTCGTTCATCTCGGCGGCTTCCTTCCAGGAAACCACTCGTGTTCTGACCGAAGCTGCGGTTGAAGGCAAGGTTGATCATCTGAGCGGCCTGAAAGAAAACGTTATCGTCGGCCGTCTGATTCCGGCTGGTACCGGTACCGTTTTGCGTAACCTGAAACGGGTTGCCGCCCAAAACGACAAGGAAATTTTGGCCTTGCGTGAAGCGGCTGCCGAACAGGTTGAAGGCGCTGCCGGTGAAACGCCGGCGGTTGAACAGCAACCGGCCGAATAAGCTTGAGCTTATAAAGCGGAATAAAAGCCGTCGGTATAAACCGGCGGCTTTTTGTATTGATGCTATACAGACTACCCCCATTTTAATGGGGGTTGAATGCTCA
>CABUAP010000009.1 GCA_902489675.1 uncultured Azospirillum sp.
TTGTTAATGTAGCACAAATATTTTTCAGACGCAAGCGATTTTTGCGAAAAAAATCAATTTTTAGGCTATTTTTTGTTAAACAACACTATTTTCCAAACCATTGATTTTCACAAAATCTAATACAGATAAAGCTTTTGCCGTATTTTCATTTTTTGTCTATTTTTATTTTCAGATAAAAAACTAACTCTAATTATTCGGCTGTTTTTTGATAGTACTGCTCGCTCGACTCTGTCTGCAGTTCAAAATCTTCCAAAAACCATTCTATTTCCTCGTCCGCGTCGGCAATCATCTGATAAAAACGGCTGCGGTATGAGAGGATAAGCGAACTTTCCGCCACTTTGATATCGGTGAGCATAATCCGGTCATTTTTCTTATGCAGCCGAAACTCGACCAAAAAAGAGGTCATTTTGCCGTCCATGCCGCGATAATCAATATTGGTGCGCACCAACATATACTCGCCGTCCGGCACGACTCCGGAAATGGAAAAATCCAGATTATTATCAAAACTGAGCGGAAAACCTTTATAGGTATTGAGGGCGTATCGGGTGAAAAGCTCCTGATATTTTTGCTGCTGTTCGGGCGTCATCTGCCGCCAGTATTTACCAACCACGAATCGGGAAATATAATCGAGATCGACATAATTTAAGAAAAGTTCATCCAGTTTTTGGTACTTTACCGTCAAATCTTTTTCGGAAAAAGTCTGCAACAGCTCCCTGCCCTTGGTTTCGCCGAAAACCCGGGCTTCTTCCTCGCTCAAAGGCGCGGCCGCGACCGGCAAAGCAAGCACCAGCAGCATAAAAAAAGTGATAAGTTGTAAAAAATAGTTACTTTTCATAAAAAATACCCTATATTAGCAATCATATTAAATCATCATAACAAAACGGTTGTTAAAATGAAACTAAAATTATGGTTATGCCTCACCTTCTCGGCACTTGCCGCATCCGCCGCTTTTGCCGCCTCTCCCAAGCCGACGGTCAATGCCGGCCTGCACTATATTGAAACTCGCGGGAAAATTTATTGCGGGACGGAAACCGGCAACAAAATTCTGGCTTATAAAGACGAAAGCGGCAACTGGCAGGGTATGGACGTTGAGCTGTGCAAAATGCTTTCCACCGCCATCTTTGGCAGAAGCGATCGGATTCAGATGGTGCCGCTTGCCTCCAACCGAGTATCCAATGCCTTTTACACCAACAAAATCGACGTTATGATCGGCGGGTTGCCGTTTTCGGCCACAACTGAGATATCTACTCGCGCCGAGCCGGTTGATGTGTGGTATTATGACCGGCAGGTTTTTCTGGCGCACGCTCTTAAAGGCGCCACTTCGATGGAAGCTTACAAAGGTAAGAAAGTCTGCGTGGTCAACAACAGCGATGATCTGGCCAAACTGAAAGTTTACAATGACAAATATCAGCTTGACTTTTCGCTCCTGACTTTTCCCAACATCCAACAGGCCAAAAATGCCTTTTTGCTCAACCGTTGCCAGCTGTTTACCGGCAACTCGATGATCTTGCGCGATATTGTTATCCATAGCCCTGCCGGTGTTTCCGATGTGGAAATGCTGCCGGAAACAATTACCACCCGTCCGATTTACGTTTATGCCGACAAGGACAATACCACCTTGAAAAGCATCATCAGATGGACAATGAATGCGGTAAAACAGGCGGAAGAAACCGGCCTTACCTCCAAAAACGTCGACATCCACATCAGTTCGACAGACCCCTCAACCCGCAACCTGCTGGGCCTGGACGAACAATTATGGAAACGGTTCAAACTGTCGCCGACCTGGCTCCAGACTTATTTAAAAGAAAGCGGCAACTATGGGGAGGTGTTTGAAAAGAATCTGGGTGAAGGTTCGCAATTTAAAATCAAGCGCAACGAAAACAACCTGCTGAAAGACAAAGGCTTGATGTTCTCGGTACCGTTTATTTGATGTTCCTCATATTCCGCCGCACTCCCCGCCTGAAACGGGGAGTTTTTGTGTGCGGCAGTTGCTATCTTTTTACAGCAAACAAAAGAAATTTATTGCACTTTCGCTCAAAAACTGTACAATCCGGGTATGGTAAAAAAAATATTTGTTTCACAAATATTCAATCACCTGAAAAATGTATGGTAACATATTGATTATTTTAAATATTTTGCCACAGAAAGAAGCGTTTCAAGCGTCGCAAAAAAAGGAACATTTTTTACTGTTGCGGATTAATGTTTATGAGCTAAAAATTCTTCCACTTCCCGCAACGCTTCTTCGGGAGAAATATTAAAATCAATAATTTTACCGCCGACATCGCAAGTCCGGTTTTCCGGATTGTAGCAGCAGAAAGGGGTAGAAAATGACGCGCCGTAACCCGGCGTGTCGTCGATCTGGATGTCGATGCCGTTTTGCAGGCAATACTCCGCCTTTGCCTTGTCCCACAATTCGTCCGGCACTTTGAAGTTGCCGTTGGGAAAATATTTGACTTGTCCGCGGCTGGCAAAATGGTCAATCAGCGAAAAAATGTTATTGTAGCGGATCTTCCAGGAATCGAGAAAATTCTTCACCACCAGATAAGGGCCGCCGGAAATTACAAAAACCTCATACCCGCGATCAAAAGCCAACGCCGTAAAATCACGAAAAAATGACGGAGAAGTTGTGATTACGCCATGAAAATCTATGCCGATCTTGTATTTAGAAACTGTCATCTTCTCCTCCAAACACGCTTGACACCGCGTCTTTTAACGAATTGGGGCTCAAAACCGAAAGCGGATTGAGGCGGACTTTCGGGTTTGTTGCCGTTCCCGTAATCGAGTAATTGGCCGCAAACACGGTGCCGTCTTTACCGGCCAGCAAACTGCCTACCAACGGAATCCGTCCGATCAGCGTATTCAATCCGTAAGCCGGCGCAATCATGCCCTTAATGCTGATATCTTCGTTGCTTGTATTGTAAGCGCCGGAAAATGTCAACCCGACCACATTGCCGTAAGTCTTGCCGCTTTTTACAGATAATATGTTATTTTTATATTTAAACGGGGCATCAAAATGTGAAAATGTCATCCCCTCCCCGGTCAGCATATCCACCATGCCGGTAAAAGAAGCAACGGTCAGCAGCTTGGCCAAAAGCGGCGTATTGTGCAAGCTGAAATCACGAATTTTGGCATGCCCGATAAACTCTTTATCGGCACCCCTTTTAGCCTCAATTTGCAAATTACCGCCGTGCATATCATTATAAATGCGCAGAAAACGCAATGTATTGCCGGCATGATTGCTGCTGACGGAGAGCAGCCACTCGCTATCGGGACGCGGCACATAATCTACTTTTAAGTTCATACTGCGGTTGTTATCATAATTGCCGATCATATGAACTTCGTGGATCCCGACACCGTTTCTCAGTTTTGCGCTGCCGGCAAAACCGGTCACCGAAACATTCGGATTGGTCCATAATCGATTAACGGCGATATTGATATCCACATCGGGCGTATTTTCCCAACTGTCATCGCTTTCTCCGCCGCCGGCAGAGCTTTTGCCCTTGCCGCGGTCAAAAAATTCGGACAAATCATAGCTGTCGCCGGAAATATTGATTTTGGCGGTTCCGTTTTTGGCAGAAGGCATTTCGATCTTGGCACTGGCTTTTGTCTTCGGTCCATTGATTTTGCCGATATCGACCACACTGACCGCGCCTTTTTTATCAAAACTGATTTTGCCGGCAATATCAAAATCATTTTTATGCAATTTAAAATCGGGAATCGAGGTCAGCTGCTTTTTAGCAAAAATCAGTTTGGCTGTAAAATCCGCCGCCGCTCCGGAAGGCTTATAAAAACCAAGAAAACTGTAGTTCATGGCCGCTTTTTGCAGTTTAGCTTTAAGGTCCACCGTCAATTTATCGTCACTGCCCTGAGTTGCCGTCGCTTCCACTTCCGCACTGCCTTCAAAATACGGCGCTTTCAGCATATCATAGTCAATGCCGAATTTTTTGGCGCTTTGGGCATCAAGCTTGAGCGAAGCCTGATAACGGCTGCGGTACGGTTTATCGGTTTTAAACTGCTCGTCCCAGACGATTTTGAGCGGCACCCCGTCAAAATCGGCATCTCCTTTGATTGACATCCCGTTGCTGTTAACATTCAGCTCCAGTTCTTTGGCGGTTATCGGACGGCCGTCCACGGCGTCTTTTATCCGCACGTTGTGCAGCAAAGACTTGACGGTAACGTCCACTTCATCGTAATCCAAATCCTTTTTCAGCTCAAATTTCAGTCCCAGTTCCGTATCCGCCTCGCCTTCGATAATTTCGGGATGCAGCCCCATCTGCGAAGTAAATTCCAACGGTTTGTGGTCTATCAGTTTCAGGGCATCGGTGATTGAAGAATTGGAAGAAAGCCTGATATCAATATAATTATTATATTTATCCAGATCATAGATCCGAACATTGCCTTCGTTTAAAATAATACCGTCCGACACCGCCTTGTCGAGCGCAATGTTGATGCTGGTCGGCGCAACGCTGAAAGTGCCGTACACATTGTTGACCATCGGCATGGTGTTGATATAACGGAGGTTGGAATCGGCAATGTAGGCCTTGCCTTTCAGATCCATCAGTCCAAAAGACTTGCTTTTTTTGTCATAGCCGAAATCAAACTCGAAACGGGCGTCTTTGGCGTCGCCGCCGAAAATACTGTCCTTGCACCATTCCCAGGCATCGGGGGCAATATAACGCGGCCAATAGGTATATAAATCGTCAAATTTCAACTTTTTGATATCTGCCGTCAACGACAATTTCAAATTCTTTTTGGAATCTTCCAACAGATAATCGCCCAATCCCGATACTTTGAAACCAAGCGTTACTTTTTGCCCTCCGAGATAAAAATCGGCGTTTTCAATTGATACTTTATCCAGTCCGCCGCTGATTTCCCCTTCAAGCATAAAAGAAGAAATATCATATTTGGAGCCGGCATCGCCGGTATCAAACAAAATGTAGCCGCGTCCGCCTTCCAACTGAAACTTGATTTTTTCCAGCGCGGTATCCACCGCCTCGATCAGATCGTCGCGATTTTTCAGAAATTCGTCAAAATTGATCAACGCGGCAATTTTACCGTTAATCGGCAGGTTAACATTGTACCAGTCGCGGCGGGCGCCGCCGTTGACATAGGTATCGACGATATCGGCCGGCACCAGGTCGGAAAAATAAATCTGTGCCGCCAGCCGATTGTCGGAAGGATGATAACGCGCTTCAATACCAACGCTGACCAGTTTATCCCGCAGTTTTACGGCACCGCTGATCTCGGTTTCGATATCGGTCAGATTGCGGTCAAAACTATAATTCAGATCGGCAAATTCCCACTTGCGGCCTAGATCAACTTCATGAAACTCCACCTTGCCATTATTGATTTCGATATCATTGATATAACTTTCCGAATAAGTCTTATCCGGAGAATTGAAACGCTCCAGAAACGCCTCAAATGCCGTAACATAATAGTCTATTTGTTTGCGGCTGACCTCCGAAGCTTTGGCTTTGTCGCTGACCCCGTATTCGGTAAAAATATAGACCGAAGGATTGTTGACTTCAATTGAGCTTGGAGCAATTACACCCTGCAGCAGCGCTTTGATGCTGAACGAAACGGCCACTCCCGGCGCGCTGACCCGCATATGACCGTCGTTTTCTTCATAAACAACATTTTTGGCGATAATTTTGATCGGCTTGATCGAACGAACCAGCTCGATATTTACACTGTCGACCGTCACTTCCGAATTTTCGCTGTCCTGATTGAGCGCTGCAATAATATAAGGTTTGAGAAACGGAACCGCAATCGGCCCCCGATAAAGCTGCCAGATAAACAGCAGCAGCAAAATCAGAAGCAAAACCACAGTGTAATCAAAGATTTTGCGGGCAAGATAAAGCCGGTTCGAAACTTTTTTCATTTATTGCTTACCTTATCGGCCAGCGCCGCCTCCAAAAACAAATCAATATCACCGTCCAAAACCGATTTGGCATCGGATGTTTCCGCGCCGGTACGCAGGTCTTTGATCATTTTGTAGGGCTGCAAAACATATGAGCGGATTTGGTAGCCCCAGCCGTTATCTCCCATCGAATCTCGTTCGCCCTGCGCCGCATCCTCGCGTTTTTTCAGTTCCATTTCATATAAGCGCGCACGCAGCATTTTCCAAGCGGCATCCCGGTTTTGAAATTGAGAACGCTGGTTCTGACACTGAACGACAATGCCGGTCGGAATGTGAGTGATCCGCACGGCAGAATCGGTCTTATTGATATGCTGACCGCCGGCGCCTGACGCGCGGTAGGTATCTACCCGGCAATCGGACTCGTTGATTTCGATATGGATTTCGTCATCAATATCGGGATAAACACCGACCGAAGCAAAGCTTGTATGGCGTCTGGCATTGCTGTCAAACGGCGAAATGCGCACCAGACGATGAACCCCTGATTCCGATTTGAGCCAGCCGTAAGCATTATGCCCGCAGATTTTTACCGTTACCGATTTCAGCCCGGCCACATCGCCTTCCGCCTCTTCAATATATTCCACTTTATATTGGTGCGCTTCCGCCCAGCGGGTATACATTCTAAGCAGCATCTCCGCCCAATCCTGAGCTTCGGTGCCGCCGCTGCCGGCATGGATTTCCAAAAAGGCGTCATCTTTGTCCGCTTCACCCGACAGCAAGGCCTCCAGCTCGCCGCGGCGGGTTTTAACTTTCAGTTCTTCCAGCTGGACAACAATTTCATCTACCAGTTCCTGATTATTTTCAGCTTCCGCCAACTCGCAAAGCTCGCTCAAATCGCTCAACGTGCTCTCCGATTGTTGCAATGCCGTCAGATTTTCTTCCAGCGCATTTTTTTCGCTGAGCAGTTTTTGGGCGCGGGCGGCATCATTCCACAACTCCGGCGCAGCGGTCAGAGCGTTCAACTCTTCCAGACGCAATACGGCGTTGTCATAGTCAAAGAGACCTCCTCAGCAGCGAAAGCGACTGCTTGATTTCTTCAATAAGGGTTAATACTTCTGCCTGCATATTTTCCTCTTGGTTAATTACAATTAATACTGGGTTCCGAGCTGGAAGCTTTCACTGTCCGCCGAATTGCCGAAATTTTTGAAATTATCGCGTTCATTTGTTTCCTCGCCGTTATCGGTATCGGAACTTCCGTTAATAATTCGCTGTCCGGCTTTTTCAAAACTAAAATCGGGTTTGAGCGCTTCGGTAATCACTACTTCATCACCGGGAACCGCCGGCTTGCCGGTTTTATAGTTAATCCGCACCAGTTTGATGCCGGCGGGGATACGGAACGGGATATCGGGCTGATCTTTCAACGCTTCTTCCATAAAAGCATAGAAAACCGGCAAGGCCAGACTGGCACCGGTTTCCCAGCGGCCAAGAGAACGAGGTTCATCAAAACCAATATAGGTACCGACGACCAAATCCGGCGAAAATCCGACAAACCATCCTTCTTTGCTGTCGTTGGTGGTTCCGGTCTTTCCGCCCAAATGCTTTTTCAGCCGACGCAGACGGGCACCGCTGCCGCGAGTGGCCACACCTTCTAAAATTGATGTCATTTGATATGCGGACAAATCGTCAAACAATTGTTCGCGGTTATCAACCAGTTCGGGAACCGGCTGGTTTTCCCAGCGATCATAATTGCAGCCAACGCAATCACGGTTATCCTGTTTCAAAATTGTCCGCCCGTAGCGATCCTGCACCCGCTCAATCAAATACGGTTTAATCTTTTTCCCACCGTTGACAATCTCTGCATAAGCCGAGGTAAGGTCAATCAAACGCGTTTCTCCGGCGCCAAGCGACATAGACAACAATTCCGGCAAGCGGTCATTAATGCCGACTTTTTTGGCAAAGGCCGAAATTTTATCCATACCGACATCTTGTGCCAGCCGCACCGTCATCAAATTGCGTGATTTTTCGATCCCCTCGCGCAATGTCATCAGACCGTAGAATTTTTTGGTAAAGTTTTCCGGTTTCCATTTCGGCAGCCCTGCCCCCTGATCCAGTACAAAAGGCGCATCCAAGATCAGATCGGTCGGCGAATAGCCGTTTTCCAACGCGCAGAGATAGACAAACGGCTTAAAAGAAGAACCGGTTTGGCGCCGCGCCTGTGTGGCACGATTGAACTGCGAGCGTTTGTAAGAATAGCCGCCGACCATTGCCAATACCCGGCCGGTGTGCGGATCAACGGCAATCAGGCCGCCGTCGACATTGGGAACCTGTCGCAGATTATAGGCGTGTTCGGGCAGCTTTTGTTTTTTAATTTTTTCCTGCTCAATTTTTTCTACCCAGATCACATCACCGGCTTTGAGCACCTCCAGCGCCGATTTGGGAGATTTGCCGATTCCCTGATTCGGCAAAGTTTTACCGGCCCAGGACAGCACGGAAAGAGGAATGACGCCGCTTTGTCCGTCAACCGTTTTGATCTCTGCCTGCGCTTTGTTGACCATTGTTACCACCGCTTTTTGCCAGCTTTTTTCCGCACCGACCGGCAACACCGTTTTTTCCAGCGCCGTCATATAATCGCCGTCCAAGGCAATATTGGCGGTAGCGCCGCGCCAGCCGTGGCGGCGGTCATATTCCTGCAGCTTTTCCCTAAATACCCGGGTCGCAATCTCCTGCATCCGGGGATCAACGGTGGTACGGACGATAAGACCGCCCTCGTTCAACGCTTCTTCACCGAATCGCCGTTCAATTTCCCGCCGCGCTTCTTCGCTGAAGTAGTCCGCGTTTTTCACAAAACTGTTATCCCGCTCAACCACCGTCAGCGGCTGCGCTTTGGCATTTTCCGCCGCAAATTCGTCGATATAGCCGTCCTCAAGCATCCGGCCGATCACCCAGTTGCGGCGAGCCACTGCGGCATCATAACGCGTATGCGGGTTGTAATTGTTGGGGCCTTTGGGCAATGCCGCCAAATATGCGGCTTCTTCCAAAGAAAGCTCTGACAGCGGTTTGTCAAAATAGTTGAGCGCAGCCGCCGCCACACCGTACGAACGGTTACCCAGATAAATTTCGTTCAAATATAATTCCAAAATATGATCTTTGCTGAAAGCCTGCTCAATCCGCCAAGACAAAAGCGCTTCTTTGATTTTGCGGACATAAGACACTTCGGAAGTGAGCAAAAAGTTTTTGGCCACCTGCTGAGTAATGGTTGAAGCCCCCGACGGCCGGCGGCCGCTGCCGATATTTTTGATATTGCGCAAAACAGCGCGGATAATGCCGACATAATCAATTCCCGAATGGCGGTAAAATTTTTTATCTTCGGCCGCAATAAACGCCTGTTTGACCTGATCGGGGATTTTGCCGACCGGCATAAACAGACGCTGCTCGACTGCATATTCTTTTAAAAGCTGCCCGTCACCGGCATATAAGCGGGTTGTAATGGCCGGTTCATACTTTTCCAGCTGGCGGTAATCGGGCAAACTCTGATTAAAGCGCCACAAATTACACAGCACCACAATGATCAAAATGACCGCAAAAAAGAAAAACGCACTCAGCAAAGAAGACAAAGTTTTGAACATTTTTATACCCAACAGATTATATTATGACACACTCATAACAGTTTTTATCGCAAACGACAACAATATTCTTGTTTTATCAGCGGTTAAAACAACGATTTGTGTTTCATGTCTTCAAAATAGCGGTCAATCGCTTTGACTGCGGAAGTTGCCAGCTTGCGGCGGTAGCTTTCCTGACGCAGCAAGCGTTCTTCATTTTTATTGGAAAGATACCCCATTTCCAGCAATACGGAAGGAATATCGGGCGCTTTCAGCACCGCAAAACCGGCGAACCGATGCGTATCGCTGATCAATTTAACCGATTTGCGCATCTCGTCCACCAGGCATTTGGCAAATTCGGAAGACCGATTGCGCGTTTCGCGCTGAGCAAGAGAAATCAACACATCACTCACTTCTTTGGACTGCTCAACCAGATTAAGCCCGCTGATAACGTCCGCCTTATTTTCGCGCTCGGCCAGCGCCGCCGCTTCTTTATCTGATGCCGTTTCCGACAATGTATAAACAGAAAGCCCCGTGGCGCTTCGGTTCAAGGCAGAATCGGCGTGTACCGACATAAACAGGTCAGCTTTATGTTTGCGGGCAATCTCCACCCGCTTGCGCAACGGAATAAAAATATCGGTGCTGCGGGTCAGATAAACTTTATATTTTCCCTTACGATCCAGCTGCCGTTTCAGTTCTTTAGCCATTGCCAGCGTGATATTTTTTTCGTGCACGCCGGAATAACCGATCGCTCCCGGATCATGACCGCCGTGACCGGCATCGATAACCACGATTTTTTTGGCATTTGCGGCTTTGGGTTTGGGCGTTGCATCAATTGCAACCGATTGCGAGCTGCCGGTCGACAGACTTTTATTTCCGTAAGCATTGTCAATTCCGGCCTTTTGCCTGAACTCACGTTCCGAAGCAACCGTTACGTCAATTGCCAGCCGCCATTTAAAAGTGGACTGCGGCGGCAGCATGAAAACTTTTTTTACCACAACCGGCTTAAGCAAATCAAAAACGATCCGGGTTTTGGCATCCTGAATATCGCCGACTCTTACCCGGCCGACCAGATTATTTTTATCTTTTGTTTTTTCCAGCGCTTTGCCGACATAAACGTTTTTGGTGTCCACCACCAGCCGTTTCGGCCCGTCAAGCAGAAAAACATTGTAATCAAACTCAGAATCGGCATCAAGAACGATGCGAACGCTGCCGATCCCCTGCCCGATCCGGAGCCCGCTGACCCGCCCGGCAGCCTCAGCCTTGGATAGATACGGAAAAGCAGCCGACAAAATTCCCATTGTCAACACCAGCATACAACGGCAGCACAAAGCTGTTATCTTGGTCAATATACTCATTACCGTTTCTGTTTTACCATAGTTTTGATAATTATAAATAACACTTATTACCAATCTGTTAAAAAACATAAATAAAAAAATAAAATTTCGGGTTGTAATTTTGAGTAAGCCGGTATATTGTCAGTATCGGCCGGATGCTTTTTAACCGGCATGAGGGTGTTTATGACTTGAGAAGAAAGATTTTTTTATCCTCGTGTTTTGGTTGCCGCCGTTTTTCACAGAGAAAAGCGTGCCTGTGCGTCCCGGCTCAAATGAGGTTTAGACCGGATAGAGATTCTGATTTGCGGATACGCTAAATAATAAACAAGCAAAAAACCGTTTATCCGCGGATCACGGAACAGGAAAGTTCTGAAGTTTGAAGGCCGGAGAGCAAAAGCTCCGGCAATACGGCACAGCCCGGCGGAAAATGATCATCCGCTATCGGCAGTGTATTTCCTGCTTTTCTTTATGCAATTTCTCTCCGAATGCAATAATTATTTCCGCCGATCACGGCGGATTGAACGGAGTTTATAAAAATATGACCAAAAGAATGCTTATCGACGATACTCAGCCCGAAGAAACCCGTGTTGTTGTCGTCAACGGCAACAAACTCGAAGATGTCGAATTCGAATCCAGCAGCCGTAAACAAATCAAAGGCAATGTTTATCTGGCAAAAGTTATGAGGATAGAACCCTCGCTGCAGGCCGCGTTTGTCGATTACGGCGGCAACCGTCACGGCTTTCTCGCGTTTGGCGAAATTCATCCCGATTATTATCATATTGACGACAAAACCATGGCCGAGCTGGAAAAAGAAGTCGACACCATGATCGAAAACAAAAAACAGGCGATTAAAGAACGGGAACTGGAACGTGCCAGAATCCGCGAAGAAAAGGCTCTGAAACGCGCTCAGCGTCTGGAACAGGAAGCCGCAGAAGCCCGTGCTCGGGTGGAAGCCGAAAAAGCGGCTGCCGAAAATAATGCCGAACCGGCTGCCACCTCAGACAACGCCCCTCAACCAGAGGCAGAACAAAGCGAAAACAACCAACCGGCAGAGCCGATTGCCAACGAAGAAAAAGAAGCAGGCGAAGAACTCCCGTTGCCCGAAACAGCCACACCTGCCGAAACCGTTGAGCAACAAAACAGCGGCGAGGATGAACCGAAGAAAAAAGGCAAGACTGCCGGCAGACGCCGCGGACGCCGTCCCAAAGCGGCCAAAGAAGCCGAAACTGTCACCGCTGAAAACGTTGTCGAAGCGACTGCAAAATCCGAAAAAGCGCCGGAAACATCAACTGTTACTACCGAGAAAGAAGCAGAGGAAACAAAGAAAGAACCGGTAAAAACTTTGGCTGCATCTACCGGTACCAATGAAGACCGAATCGTTGAAAAAGATAATGACGTATGTGAAAATTGCCGTGAAAACGATGAGGAAGACACGGAAGAAGAAACAGCCGTTGCTTCCGGTATGGACAACGGCAGCGATGACGAAATTGCCGCCGATGACGATGATGACAGCGAATATGATTTTGAAATTCAGAAAAAACTGATTTTGATGCGCAAATTGTTCCATCAGAGCAAAATTCAGGACGTGATCAAAGAAGGGCAGATTTTGCTGGTACAGGTCGTTAAAGAAGAGCGCGGAAACAAAGGCGCCGCCCTGACAACATATTTGTCGCTGGCCGGTCGTTACTGTGTGCTGATGCCCAACCGCATCAAAAGCGGCGGCGTTTCGCGCAAAATCACCAATGTTTCTGACCGCAAACGCTTAAAAAGCATTATCAAAGAGCTGCCGATTTCAAGCGATATGTCATTGATTGTGCGTACCGCCGGCGAAGAAAAGACCAAATCGGATATCGTGCGCGATTACAACTATCTGATCCGCACTTGGGAACAAATCAGGCTTGATGCCCTCAAAAACAGCGCTCCGACATTGATTTATGAAGAAGGCAACCTGATCAAACGGGCTTTGCGCGATATGTTCACCAAAGAAATTTCGGAAATCATTATCGACGGCAACAATGCCTATCAGGCAGCACGCAATTTTATGAAAATTCTGTCGCCGCACAGCATGAAAAAGTTGAAATCCTGCAAGCCCAACGATATTCCGCTTTTCCAGCGTTTTCAAATTGAAGGACAGCTGGATAAACTGCACGACACCAACGTGCAATTGGAATCGGGCGGTTATCTGGTAATTAATCCGACCGAAGCGCTGGTTTCGATTGACGTTAACTCGGGCCGCGCCACTAAGGAAAAAGATTTGGAAGAAACAGCGCTTAAAACCAATCTGGAAGCGGCGGATGAAATCGCCAAACAGCTCAGAATGCGCAATTTGGCAGGTTTGGTAGTCATCGACTTTATTGATATGGATGAACAAAAAAACAATCTGGCAATCGAAAAGCGGATGAAAGAAGCAATGAAAAAAGACCGCGCCCGCGTGCAGATCGGCAAAATGAGCTGCTTCGGTCTGCTTGAAATTTCCCGCCAGCGGATGCACTCTTCGTTTTTTGAAAGCAATTATCAAGTTTGCCCGCACTGCCACGGGCGCGGTATTATCCGGACAATCGAATCGGGGGCAGTATCAATTTTGCGTACGATTGAAGAAGAAGGCATTAAAGGGCGTTCTTCCAAAATTACCGTTTCTCTGCCGCGAGACGTTGCCGTTTACCTCTTAAACCAAAAACGGACGGAACTGGTAACTATTGAGCAGCGTTACAAAATGCAAATTATTATTTGCGCCGATGAAAGCGTTAAAAATATCGCCGATTTCAGAATTGAACGCGTCAAAGCCGTCAAACACGTTGCCGAGGAAAATGTTCGGGAAATAAAAAACGCTTATGAGGAAGCTCCGGCAGACGAAAGCAGCGAAGACGAGATCAACGAAAGCCCGGCAGCTAACGAAAATGAGCCGGAAACCAATGAAAGCGAAAATATCGGTGCCGAAAATAATACCGAAGAAGCAAACGGCGGATACTGCCGCAGAGGCGGCAGACGTGATCGCCGCAACCGTTTTGACCGTCGGCGCGGCAACAGACGCCGTCAGGAAGACGCTCCAGCTGTCGGCGAAAAACCGGCACGGGAAGAACCGGTGATCTTGTATAACAGCCACGAAACGACTACATCTGCCGGTAACAGTACCGAAGATGAAAACAAACCGGAAAAAAGGAAAGTCGCATGGTGGAAAAAGCTTATCAACGGATAATTTCTTTTTCGACAATGATTAAAAAACTGGCAGGCAGTTTCGTGCTGCTGTCAGTTTTTTTAAATTGCGGAACGGCGCGGGCGATTTCTCTGATTTCTGACGAGGAAACCGAAATATTTCTGCACCAGACTTTGCGGCCGATTTTTCATGCTGCCGGCGTATCCTTTCATCCGGGACAGATTTATATTGTCAACGATCGTGAGTTAAACGCATTTGTCACCGACGGCAATCGGATGTTTGTCAATATCGGCACCATTACCGCCGCAGACAGCCAAAACGAGTTGACCGGCGTGCTGGCGCACGAAACCGGACATATCCAGGGCGGTCATATTATGCGTCATAAAATCAAATCGCGCGAGGTGCAAAGCATCAGTTTGGCTTCGATGCTGGTCGGCGGTTTGGCCGGGCTGGCGGCCGGACGTGCAGATTTGAGCATTGCGGCCATTCTCGGTTCACAAAGTTCTGCAATCAATTCGATGCTTTCCTATCAGATCAGCGAAGAACAAAGCGCAGACGAAGCGGCTATCAGCTTATTGAAAAAAATTAATCAATCGCCGGCAGGGATGCTTGATTTTCTGAAAAAGATTAAGCAGCGCAACAAAATGCAAGGTATTGCCGAGCGTGATTATTACCGCACTCACCCGTTGACAGATGAGCGGATTTCCTTTGTCGAAAAAGCGGCAAGAGAATCGCTGGCACCGGCACAGGGGGCACAAGAAGAAGAATTTCAGCGTATCAAAGCCAAATTGTTTGCCTATACCGAAGAGCCAAAACAAACTTTGCTCAAATATCCGGCAAGCGACCGTTCTGTTCCCGCCCGTTATGCCCGCGCCATTGCCCGCTTTAAGCAACTGAAAATGAAAGAAGCCTTAGCCGAAATTGACAGTCTGATTCAAGAAGAACCTCAAAACCCTTATTTTTATGAGTTAAAAGGACAGATGATGCTGGAAACGGGAAAAGTAGCCGAAGCCGTTAAAATTTATCGGCAGGCACTTAAACTGCAGCCGTCTTCATCTTTGTTCAAGCTCAATTTGTCACAAGCCATGCTCGAAAATAATCCCACCCCGGCGGAACTGAAAGAAGTTGTCCGAATGCTTAATCAGGTTCTGATTTACAATCCGGGAAGCTATGCCTGGCTGCTTTTGGCCAGAGCTTACGGCTCACTAAACGATATGGCCAATTCCAATTATGCGGCGGCAGAGTTTTCTTTTCTCGGCGGAGATGCGGGGATGGCTCGGCGACAAGCAGAAAATGCTCTGCAGAACAATCCGTCCTCCGCTTTACGCCTTAAAATCGAAGATTTACTGCTTAGGATCAAGCAATTGGAAAAAGAAGAGCCGTCCAATGGGCGCCGACGCTGATCCACCCTAAACTAAAAATTGAATTTATTTAAATTTTATACCCATATTGTTTTGGGGCAGATAATTTTACTTGTAATCCCCCCTCTCTTTCTTTATGATATTTTTTAAGTGTTAGGTTTTATGTGTATCAAACTGACAATCAAACAGGAAAATATTTTTTTCCCTGCGTTGATGAAAGTTTTTTACACGATAAATATTGACACCAGCGCCCAAACGGCGCGGGGCCTTGACAAGCCTGTATATGCTGCGGCGATAGGGATATGCGCCGTTATATCGTTGCCGTTTTCAAAGACGATAACGATGAACATATCCCTGACTGAGGTCGGGGAACCTTTGGTGTATGTTCAGAACGCAAAAAGTTCAAAGACCCGAGGGATCATTTTAGCATATATGATTTGTCAACTTCCCGATCACCTCTATTCTTAAAAAGGACAACAGCAGCGGTGGCTGCGGATAAAAAGAACTTTGGTTTGGGCATATTGGTGATTGATTGATGCAATTTTCAGCCTAAAGGATTTTATCATGTCTAATCAAATCCAGCAAAAAGATAAAATAATACGAAACAGCCCTCACCCTGTTGAAATCGATATCGGCAGGAGGATCAAATTTTATCGACGCTCTTACAAAATTGCCATAGAAGTGATGGCTTTTCATACCGGCGTTTCCGCAGATGAGCTTAAAAACTATGAAAAAGGAAAAGGAAAAATAAATTGTCGGACATTATGGATATTCAGCTGCTTTCTGAGGGTGCCTATCGAAAAATTAATCAAACCGCTAAAGTGCGACCATGAAAAATATACCGGTCTCCGCTCAGATTACCACCTGATGGATGCCTGTGATGATATTTTAGACGAGGAGGACATTTTCCTCGACAATCAGACCATACCTTTCAAATTAGACTAAAAAATACAGCCCCTGACATCTTGTGTTGCCGGGGCTGTTTGTTATGGTCAATTACAATCGCTCAAGAACTTTAGCGGCAATTTCGCGATAAGCGTCACTAAACGTGCTTTCAGGTTCGGCATAAACGATCGGGGTACCGCCGTCGGCATAGCTGCGGATTTTGATATTGAGCGGAATTTCGCCCAAAAACTTTTCGCCCAAACGTTCGGCCGTTTCGCGGGCGCCGTGCTCGCCAAACACAAATTCTTTATGGCCGCATTTCGGACACAAATAGTAGCTCATATTTTCGATGATGCCCAAAATCGGCACTTCCACCCGCTTAAACATATTCACGCCCTTGACCGCATCGATCAGAGCAATATCCTGCGGGGTAGAAACGATGACGGCGCCGTCCAATTTAACCTGCTGTGCCAACGTAATCTGGATATCACCGGTACCGGGAGGCATATCAATCACCATCACATCAATCTCACCCCAGTTGACTTCCGTCAAAAGCTGCTGCAAGGCGCCGCAAGCTTTCGGTCCGCGCCAGATCAACGGTGTATCTTTGGCCACCAAACTGCCGATTGACATAGATTTTAAACCGAGATTTTCGAACGGTTCAAAAGTTTTGCCATCGTAGGAAATCGGAGAAACGTCTTCAAACCCGAGCATGGTCGGCACCGACGGACCGTAAATATCGGCGTCAAACAAAGCCGTTTTTTGGCCCAAATCCGCCAACGCCAACGCCAGATTGACCGCCGTGGTCGACTTGCCGACCCCGCCTTTGCCCGAAGCTACGGCGATGATTTTCTTAACGCCGGGAATCCGCCAGCGGGTATCTCCCTCATCCCGGCGGGCAGCAGTATAAACAACCGAAACTTTTTCAATTTCCGGCAGCGCTTTCAAGGCCTGTTCCATCGCTTCCGCCTTGGCCGGGTCTTCGATGGCATTAACCAGCGTAACGATCGCCCGGTTTTTAAAAACCTTTACGCTTTCAATTGTTTCCGGGGAAAAATATTGTCCGGCAATCCGGCGCAACTCTGCTTCCATAATTCTCTCCTGTTGATATTGTCGCATCATTAATTGTTTTTAGAATACATTTATATTATATATGAAACTAATGCAATATAATAAACGATGAGGTGTAAAACATGGCTGAAAACAAAAGCCCGTGGGACGATAAC
>CABUAP010000010.1 GCA_902489675.1 uncultured Azospirillum sp.
GAAACCATAGTTATTTTCCGGCCTGCCCCAAAAACCGGTGCCATACTGCGGATAGTCTTTGTTCTTTCCCTGACGGTCAAAATTTTGCTTCAACACCTGCTCTCTGGCCTGACGGGCTGTTTGATATTCCAGCTCATCACGCAGGCTGAATCCGCTGTGATCGACACCGTAACTGTCTATTTGGTTGTCACCGTTTGAATAACCAAACGGTGATTTGTATTTTGCATACATTTCCACTTTTCGCTCCTGTTTTCCTAAAATTGTTACTTCACCTACATAACATAATATTCGCAAAAACACAACTATTATTTGTTTAACTATGGATAAGATATTAAAAATAGTGACACAAATTCATTTTTTTATCCACAGGCAGTTGCAAACAATAACAAAAAAGCCCCGATTTCGCGGAGCTTTTTTAAAAAGATAAATCCAGTTAAATCAACTAGATACGTCGCATCATTTTCTGTTTGCTTTTAAGAAAAAACAACACGCCGACGGGAATACTCAAAGCATATAACCCGGTCGAAACACTCAACACCAACCAAGGTGAACTGATGATCATTGTCGCGAATAAAACCACCACAATAATCAATGGCAACACCAAATAAGTCGGAATCTTCATATGTTTGGTCGAAACCGTCGGAATCCGGCTGACCATCAGCATGGCAACCACACACATTACCAAGCTGCAAAACCAGTCGCTGCGCAGAAAACCCACATCAGGATATTCAAAACTCAGCATAATCGGTAAAATACCAAGGGCGGCAGCCGCCGGAGCCGGAACCCCGACAAAAAAGTTTTGCCAATAATCCGGCTGCGGCTCATCTTCCAACATCGTGTTAAAACGAGCCAAACGCATAGCCATACAAGTGGCAAACAAAAGGCAGAAAAACCACCCAAATTTCGGAAAGCTCGATAAGGTCCACTGATACATCAAGATTGCCGGCGCCACCCCAAAGCTGACAAAGTCGGACAAAGAATCCAACTCGGCGCCGAACTTGGTCGATCCCTTTAACATCCGCGCCACACGCCCATCGAGCATATCAAACAGCGCCGCCAAAAAGATGCAGACAATCGCTTTTCCCCAAAAACCCATAATCGCATACCGCATGGAGGTCACCCCGGCACACAAAGCCAATGTAGTCACAATGTTGGGCGCAATTTTACGAAACGGCAAAGATGTCAACTTTTGCTGCAACAAATTATTATTGCTCTTTTGCATTATCTGATCACTCCTTTAACTGCCGCTGCGCCCGAAGATAAGTTAGCGATCACAGTTTCGCCGGCAGTCATAATCTGGCCCACACAAACCTGCGGTTCAACCCCGGCCGGCAGATAAACATCAAGCCGGGAACCAAAACGAATCAGACCGAAACGTTCACCGGCCTTGTATTTATCACCCGGTTTGGCAAAGCACAAAATGCGGCGGGCAATCAGCCCCGCGATCTGAACAAACACAATTTCCTTCCCCGAAGACGTTTTCATCGCCAGCAACTGGCGCTCATTGTCTTTGCTGGCTTTATCCAGCGTTGCATTTAAAAATTTACCGGGAACATAAACCGCTTTTGAAATTGTTCCTTCAGCCGGCGCCCGGTTGACATGAACATTAAATACGCTCATAAACACGCTGACACGCGTAAATTCCTGATCCCCCAGCTCCAATTCTTCGGGAGCTTTAACTTTCGTAATCATCTGTACAATACCGTCAGCCGGAGATACAACCACATCCTTAATTTCCGGCGTTACCCGTTCCGGATCGCGAAAGAAATAATAGCACCAAACGGTACAGACAAGCCCGATAACGCCGAGTGGTTCCCAGATCATTGCCAATAACGCTGTTATTGCCGCAAAAATCCCAAAAAATTTCCACCCCTCTTTGTTAATATTGGGCAGAACATACCGGCGCCAGGAAATATCAACTGTTTTCATAAGTTATCCTTTCTGTAATCAAAAGTTTTCAGACATACCGAAACGCTGTTTCTGCCATATGTCTCGCTAAGAGCAAAACACATTTTTTGCATCATTACAAGTTTTTAATCCGATTAGTCCAGATCAAATCGCAAATTTTTTCCAAACGATAAGTTTATGGTTGCATTTATGACTTTTTATATGTATAAGATGGAATAGATTTTGCGCTTGTGGCGGAACTGGTAGACGCTGCAGACTTAAAATCTGTTGGCCGCAAGGCCGTGCCGGTTCGATTCCGGCCTAGCGCACCACCATATAAAACCGCCGTTTTTGGCGGTTTTATGTTATCAAAAATTCAATCTCCATTCCGACTTTTTTACGCATATATTACACACAAAAAAACAGTTATGCCCCTTTATTTTTGAACCGGTCAATTTTCGGGAATTAAGGTCAAAGAATTAAAAATCAGCCCAAACTTGCGGCTTTCTTGCCCAAAACCAAGACTTTTCGGCGATACGGCGCCGTCAATTTTAAAAACCAGATTCACCGGCATCTCCGTACTTAAATATTTTTTGGCAATTTTAATCTTTGTCTTAGGCTTTTTTCTTTGATATTCAAAATCCCACTCGGCGATTTTTCTCTCATCCATATATACTTCCGCAAAAACGTGCTCATTTTTATTATTGACATACGGATCAATTTCAAACTCAAGCCACAAAGACGAATAGACCTGCGGCAGTCTGAAAGACAACCTCACCTCATTGCCGCTGCTCCATATCCCTTTATCATCAAAGCGGACAAAGCCCAGTGCTTTAAAATTATTATTCTGCCCGTTAAAATTATATTTTTGCAGATAATTAGTTACCTCGGCAATCGGTTCCCGCAAAAATGCCCTTTCCTCGTCAATAGAATAACTGCGTGCGCTCAACAGGTAATAATCGGCATAATATTTGCAAATACCCGGACTGAGCATACAATAAGTTACGCCGTAATAAATGAGCGCCAAAACCATAATCAGCAATATCTTAAATTTGAGCATCGCACAATATTTCCTCAACGTTGTGTTTTAAGATTATTATAATTAAAACAATAACGTTCACCAAGCAGGAATTTGTATTAAAATCCCAAATTCATATTTCTGTAACTATTTCTCGGCGGAATTTTCTTTTTCATCATGGGAAACCGCACTGCCTTTCAGATTGCTCAAAAACTGCGCTTCCATTTTCAAATAACGCGTCAGCAGCCATTTTGACCGGGAAATTAAAGCAACCGAAGCCACCAGCAAAACTAGCGTGACCTTCTGATTTTCCGTTAAAAACTGATGAACAACGGTAACGATAAAAAAGGCAACCACCAACAAACGAAAACTGGTCAGCACCAAAAGCGGCAGCCGGTTAGCTTTTTTAGCCCGCCATAGTTGATAATATATTTTTGCTACCGGAGCATTGGAAACAAAAAAGTTCTTCAAACTTTCGGCATTTTCGCCCAAAAGATTATCAATCACCGAAGTTTTCTCCTCTGCCGGCAGCTGATGTTCAACAGACGCCGCTGCGGTTTTGGCATCATCTTTCTCATCGGCAACCGCCTTCTCACTTTGCGGTTTTAAAAACTTTTTCCGCCAGCTTGCGGGCAGGGAATCGGCAAAAGAACGCACAAAGGAAGGTAACACAATTTCCCAGCCGATCAGAGCCTTTAAGAACGGGGACATCAAACCGAAAGCGATCATTGTCATCACAATCCGCCCCGGGATCCCCGGTAGCGCCATCCGCACATAAGGACGAACAAAGTGCATACAAAAACCGATGATCGCAAACAAAATGATTGAAAATAAGATCATACGTAGAGCATAATTTTTAAACAAAGCACTCCACAAACGTTCTTCCGATTTGCTGGGAGCCCGGGCAGCCGCCGATTTTTCAATATAACTTTTCCATGACGGCGGCATCCGTCGGTCAATCAGTTTATAAACCGGTTCTGCCGAACGTATCATCATTGGCGTCAGAAAAGTCGTGATCACGGAAACCGCCACAATCACCGGATAAACCTGCGCATCCAAAACCCCCAAACTCATACCGAGCGCAGCAATAATAAAAGCAAACTCACCGACCTGCGCAAGCGAAAAGGCGCATTGTACCGAGGTTCGCAATGTTTGTCCCGAGATAACAAACCCAAAACAGGAAAAAAACACCTTGCCCAAAACCACAATAACGGTAATGACCGCAATCGGTCCGGCATAAGTCGCAAACATCACCGGGTCAACCATCATACCGACCGAAACAAAAAAGACCGCACCGAAAAAATCTTTTAACGGGCGAACAACATTTTCAATCCGTGAAATCAGCCCCGTTTCCGACAACACAGACCCCATTAGAAAAGCCCCCAATGCGGAAGAAAAACCAGAAGCCGTTGCCAGCCACACCATTCCGAAACACATTCCGACCGTAAGCAGCAACAGCATTTCGTCATTTAAAAACGAGGTCAGTTTTTTCAAAACCGTCGGCACAATATAAATACCGATGACAAAACATAAAATCAGAAAAGACAACAACTTTAGGGTGCTGAGCGCCAATGCGCCGCCGTTAATACTCTGTCCGAGCGCCACCATCGGCAATAACACCAGCAGCAAAATACCGACCAAATCTTCAATCACCAAAACACCGAACACCAAATCGGTAAATTTTTGTTTTTTGATATTGAGATCATCAAAAGCCTTGATAATAATGGTGGTCGACGACATCGAAATCATGGAACCGAGGAAAAAGCTGTCCATCGTCGACCAGCCGAGCAAAAGACCGGTATAATATCCGAGAAAAAGCATAAACAAAATGTTGGCGTTGGCCGTGATCATTGCCGATTTGCCGACGTTGAGCATTTTTTTGAAGCTGAACTCCAGCCCCAGACCGAAAAGCAGGAAAATCACCCCGATATCTGCCCACAAAGTCAAATTCTCCCGATCGCTGACCGTTGGCAACAAATCGAAATACGGTCCGGCAAAAATACCGGCCAAAACATATCCCAACACAATCGGTTGTTTCAGCTTTTTACAAATCAGCGTGGTAATGCCGGCATAAATCGTAATTAAGGTCAGATCAATAATCAGAGCATGGATGGTGTGCATTGTTTTTTCCCGCAAAAATAAATCCTTGGAGAGAATATGCGGTGTTTTTTAATTTTGAGTTAAACCGCATAAAAAAATCCCCTCCGGAAGGGGACTTTTTTGATTGCCGAAACTCAGCGGCTCAGAGAATCTTTCACCATCTTCTGCTGCGCGGCGGACAAGGAAACGGAATTGTTCCTGCCGGACTTTTCAAAGTTTTCCTTCTCGTATTTCCGGGTAAAGTCCTGAGCATGCTCATACATGCCCTTGATCTTGTTGTCCAGCATCTTTTCATCCGCCTTTTCGCCGGTTTTCGCGTATTTTTCCGCAAGTTTGTGAATACGCCCGCTTTCCTGCGCCAGCTTCAGCATTTTGCGATAGCTCTTCATCGCCTTTCCGGCGGCCTTTCTGGCCGACTTGTCGACGTTTTTGACGTCACGGTTGATTTTGGCCCGGACAATCGGATCGTTCTGATCTTCCCGGCCGTAATTTGCCAGCACGCTTTCCATGCCGGAAGTCATCTGCACCACCCCGTCCAGCGCCGGCAGCATTTCTTCTCCCAGCAGTTTGGACATTTCCACTTCCGTCGCGCCAACCGCCAGATCAAGCTTGGTTTCATAATCCAGCTCCTGCTTGCCGTAGCCGGCATCCTCGCATTCTCCGAGCAGGTCGTTGCAAATGTCGTAATGTTCGTCATCACAGGTTTTTCTGGCGTCCTCATAATCATAGGGAACGTCTTCTTCCTCTCCAACCCTGATCTCCGGCGCCGGCGGTTCGGCGGCCGGAATGTTGATCCCCGCCGGCCGGTCGTCAACAACCGGAGCGGGAGCCTCGGGCATGCTCTGCGGCGTCGCGCCCAGCCCCGGCCATTCGGCCGTCGGCGTATTGTCAGGCGCCGGCTGCGGAGCATTTTGCGTCACCGGCTCGACTTTGCGGTCAACATCCTGCTGCACCGTCATTACCTTGTCGTTGCCCAGTTCCACCGCCACCGCCGTCACGCCCACCGTAACCACGCCGCGCAGCGCGTTGACCAGCGCCCGGTTCCGCCGTTTTTTCTGCTGTTCTGCAGGAGAAAGCGTCTTCTTTTTCTCAGCCATATTCATACCCCAAATATTTTTCTATTGCAAATTATACCATATACTTCAGCGAATTGCCACAAATTCTTTGACATGTCCGTCGGGATCGCACCACATAGTCAAAAACTCGTCGGCAATAACCAGCCGCACCTGATCATAATAGGGATCATACAATAAAATCCGGTGTTCTTCGGTATCTTCCCGATCACGAACGGCAAAATAGCCCAATACCACAACCCAATGAGCATAATTGTACATACATTCCACCATTACAAAATATTTTTCCGCCAGCAGCTTGGCCAAAAGCGGAAGACCAACTTCATCTTCCCGGTAATTTTTATGCGTTTTGACAATTCTGGCCGGGCTCAACATTTCCTTGGCCAAAAATTCATCAGTATAATGAGGTCCGGGCACCAGAGCAAATTTTTCAATAAAATCATTTTCGGAAGGAATATCTTTCGTTCTGCCCGAAAGCAGCGTGCGGATGCAGGCAACGGAACAAGTCCAATCGCGCTCCTGGCGAAACAGCTGCGGCGGCGTGTTGGATACCGAAATATACGCAGACGGTTCCTCATAGGTAAAATACTCTTTTATGCGTTTCATTTACTTTCTCCCCGACAACAATTTTACTGTTGTCAGATTAACAGAAAAGAATAACGAATCAACAAAATTGTGACAAAAAAGAAAAGATTATGATACTTTATAAGCTTCCGCGCGGCGTCTGGCCAAACATTTGCGATATTCACTGTATATATAAAGATTGCAGGCAATGGCCATCCCGCGGAGAACCATCCGGCGGTCATCATCATGGATTGTTTCTTCCAAATATTGGAAATATGCTGCCAACTCTTCCGCATTGTTAAATTTTACCGACATGATATTTTCCCTTTGATGTTTACCTGAATATTATCTTATCACAAAAAACATATTTCCGATGTTATAGTTTTATGACAAAAAAGACACAAAACGCCGACAACATCCAAACAACCATTGCCGCAAAATAAAATGTTTGTTGCCGCACTTTGCGATTGCACATTAAGATTATTTAGTTTAGTTATGAAAACAACATCAACTTTATTTGACAGGAAAATTTTAAAATGGCAAAAATCACTTGGAAACCGGGAACTATGGAATATCCTCTGCCGCCGGTTATGGTCAGTTGTGGAAGCATGGAAAAACCTAATATCATGACCGTCGCCTGGACCGGCATTATCAGCAGCGAGCCGGCAATGACCTATGTTTCGATCCGCCCCTCCCGCTATTCTCATCAGCTGATAAAAGAAAGCGGCGAATTTGTAATCAACCTGACCACGCTGCCGCTGGTTACCGCCGCCGACTTCTGCGGTGTCAAATCCGGACGGGATACCGATAAATTTAAGGAAATGAATCTGACACCGGGCGCTTGTTCCAAAGTTTCCTGCCCTCAGATTATGGAAAGCCCGGTTTCAATTGAGTGCAAAGTGGTCAATGTAACCAACTACGGCAGTCACGATATGTTTTTGGCCGAAATCCTCGCGGTTAACGTCGATGACAAATACCTTGATCAGGACGGCAAATTATGGCTGGAAAAAGCAGGACTGATCGCCTATTCGCATAACTATTACTACACCCTCGGCAGAAATGTCGGTTTCTTCGGTTTTTCGGTCTGCCGCAGCGCGCTTAAAGCCCGTGAAAAAATGAAAAACGTGGTCGTGGAAGTCAAAGAGCCTAAAATTGCCAAAACGGAAGACAACAATAAATTTGCTCGCAAAAAGTGGAGCGACAAACCGGAAAACGGCCGCGGCGGAAGACGCGAAGGAAAGTTCAACGGCCGGGAAAAATTTGAAAAATCCCGTCGGATGCGTTTTGACAACGAGGACAGCCTTAGTGATGCGCCGCGTAAAAACAGCCGCAAAGAATTTGGTTCTGACAGAAATTTCGGTTCGGATAAAAAATTCGGCTCAAACAAAAAATTTGATAATCGGCACAAAGACGGCAAACCCTATGGAAACGGACGTTCCGAAGGCGCTTTCAACCGCCGGCCGCGTCATCAGATGAATAAACAACACGGTTAATTTAGCATCAATAACGATAATAGGCGGGAAATACTTTATTTCCCGCCTATTTATTATCAGCAAAGCCCCGCTACAGCGGGGCTTTGCAAAAAACATCTGTTATTTCCTATCCTACAACAGCTTTAACGGCTGAGAAGGATCCGGTTCCGGAGACTGCACCGCTGCCGGCTGTTTTTTCTTCGGCGGACGATACCCCATTTTATTATTGATATAACCGCCAAGATCTCGCCCAAAAGTCTGACGGATATACTGCGTCATTTCGCTTGGTTTTTCCTTGAATGTTTCCGCCGCCGCCTGCGCCTGCAGCACCTCCTCAATTTTCAAAATCTTTTCCAAAACATCTCGTTTTTCGGCAGCTCCTTCAATGCCGTAAACCGAAGCGATATTAAACCAGATATAAGCCTGATACTCATTTTTCTGATAAGAGGTTCCGGCCGCTAGAATATTTCCAAGATCCATCATCGCCTGCACATTTCCCTGATGAGCAGCCTGTGTTAAATATTTAACCGCATTGCCATAGTTACGGGGCGTGCCTTCCGCATTAATATACCGCTGTGCCAGTTCATATTGGGCTTCGTCATAGGACACGGCTGCCTGTTTCATCAAATCAAACGCTTTTTTGAAATCTTTTTGCACCACAAAACCGCGATAGTAAGAATAGCCCATCATATACTGAGCGGTGATATTGCCGCCGTCAGCCGCCTGTTGCAACAGTTCCACAATCCGGCTGTTGGAAATCCCCCCCGAAGACGATGTCAAATAAATAAAAGCCAAATTGATGGCTGCTTCCCCGTTACCGAGTCTGGCTGCTTTGTCAAACATCTCTACGGCTTTGACAACGTTTTTTTCGGTGCCGATACCGCTGTAATAAAGGCTGCCCAGATTATTGACGGCAATTTTATCCTCTTGAGAAGCCGCCATCGAATAATAACGGAACGCTTTTTGTTCATCCCGGGCAACCCCGTTTTCACCATAAAGATACATATACCCCAATGTCAGGCAGGCATCCACATTTCCCTCTTCGGCCAAGCGAGTCATCCGATCAAGAAAACTTTCTTGCGGCTCCTCGGGCTTGCGGGCAAATTCTTCCACTTTTTCTTTATTTTTCAGGAAAGAAAAGTTCAGAAAGGAAAACATCCCTTCATCATCAACTTTTACTTTTTCTTCTTCCTTTTTCTTTTCCGGTTCAACCCGATGACGCGGTTCTTCGGGAACGGAAACTTTCTCTTCCTTTTGAGGCGCTTCCCCAAACAAGTCGATCAGCGACATATCATCCTCTGCCGCAGCCGGAAAGGCAAAAAACAAACCAAAAGTTAACAATATAAATATTTTTGACATTGCAATTCCCGTATATTTCTATAAAACTTACTCATAATACATTAAAATTTGACCGGTTCAAACTTTTTTAAACATTTTTAATAGCCTTTTGCCATTTCATCGGCAAGTGCTTTTTGCACGGCGGCATTGTCCTGCCCCTGCTGCTGCAGTTTTTTGGGGGCAGCCACCTGTTGGGGTGACTTGCGCCCGGTCAAAACTTTAAGAAGATTCCGATTTTTACCCTTATCGTTTTTACCGTCGACAGATTGTTTGATTGCTTCGCGCTGATCGGCGTCGATACCGGTTTTTTCTTTAACATCAGCCTCGATTTTGGCGCGAACTTCCGGCAGCAGTTCCATCGTTTGCTCAGGCAAATACTTGCTCAAATTGCCCGGAGATTTAATGCCTTCCTGCTTACAATAGTCATTTTCACAAATGTTATCAAAAATTTTATTGATTCGTTTTTGCAGTTCCTGATCATTGCCGATCAAAGTGGCGGAAAAATCGCTGTTGCCGATAGTGTTGGCTCCAAACTGCGATACCTGCTGTTTATAGGCATTCATCGTCCGACGCTTATTTTTCCACATTTCAAAGCTGCCTTCCATCATCAGCTTTTTTCCCTCCTTACTGTCCGGATCCAATCCCTTGGCAATTGCTTCTTTATAAAAAGCAAAATCCGGCTCTTCCGGGCTGAGTCCGGGGGCATAAATCCCGAGCTTGTCATTGCTGCGGTGCTGTTCTTCGTGCGCCTTAACCGATTTGTAAACCGTTGACTGCGGATTATTGAGATCGGAGAACATTTCCAACATGGTTACAAACGTTTTTTTCCGTTCTTCGGGGTTCATTTCCGGATGTTTGTCGGCAAACTGATTCTCTAATTTGCGCAGTTCTTGCTCATCATCCATTTTGATATAAGTCATGACAATATTTTTATCATCGGTGTTATAGGCTCCCGCTTTGTCTGCCGTCGCCACCGACAGCGTATCGGTACGATCGGGCTCGGCATTGGCAAAAGCATCCTTTTCATCTGCTTTCCAAGTCTTATGCAATTTTTTGGGATCAAGCTGAGCCTCTTCGATAAAATCTTCGCCGACCTTATTATAAATTTGACCATCTTGAACAATTTGATCTATTTCTGCAACACCGAACAAATTAACTTTTCTTTCCGTATATTCGGTTTTTGCTTTTTCTTCCTGAACCGAACTCGTTGCCTGCCGCTCCTGTGCCGCCGCATTTAAAGCCGAAGCCTCAAGCGCAACCGCCAACATTGCTTTGGTCATTCCTTTTTTCAGATGGTGTTCAAAATCTTTGTAAGACATCGGCCGGTTCCTGTTTGAAGTCGATTTACAATTGTTATTATATAACAGTCGGCCTTTGAAATCAAAGATTTTTTATAATTGCAGTTTTTTGTTTATTTTTTAACCGGACATCGTTATAATGCGGCCGAATTTTTGATAAAAAAGGATCTGACCATGCCGACATTTGAACCGCCCGTTTATACCTTAAAAGGCATCAAAATACGTTTTGGCAGCAAACAGCTGTTTGAAGATGTGGAACTTTACATCAACCGAGGCGACAAAATCTCGCTGGTCGGACGCAACGGCTCCGGCAAATCCACCCTGCTCAAAATTATTGCCGGCCTTATCGAACCGGACGACGGCGAAATTTTTATCCAGCCCAACACCAAAATCGGCTATATGCCGCAAGATGCCGATTTGAGCGCATTCAAGACATTGCGGGAAGTGGTTGCTTCCGGCCTTAAGCGGCACGACGGCAGCGAAGATTATAAAACAGACATATGGATCAAACAGCTGGAAATTGCCGCTGATGCAGATCCGGCCACGGCTTCCGGCGGCGAACGGCGCAAGGCAACTCTGGCCAAAGCGCTGATCGAAGAACCGGACATCTTGCTTTTGGATGAACCGACCAACCATCTGGATATGCCGACCATCGAACAACTGGAAAAAATCATCGGCAGCTATGGCGGCGCCGTGGTTGTCATCAGCCATGACCGTCGTTTTCTCACCAATATTTCACGCACCACATTCTGGCTCGATCGCGGCACCCTGCGCCGCAACAATAAAGGCTTCGGCAGCTTTGAAGAATGGCAGGATCAGGTTATCGAACAAGAGATCATTGCGCAAAAATATCTCAATAAAAAAATTGCCGAAGAAACCGAATGGCTGCACAAAGGCGTAACCGCGCGGCGCAAACGCAACATGGGACGTCTGCGGCGGCTGATCCAGCTTCGACAGGATCGAAAAGAGCAGATTCGCCAAATCGGTTCGGTCAACATGGATATCGAAAATACGCCCTGGCGCTCCAAATTGGTGATCGAAGCCAAACACTTGTCCAAATCATTTGGCGACAGAGTCATCGTCAACGATTTTTCAACCAAAATCATCCGCGGCAACAGGATTGGCATTGTCGGCCCCAACGGTGCCGGCAAAACCACTTTGATAAAACTGCTGACCAAAAAATTGGCCGCCGATTCCGGCTTTGTCCGGATCGGCAAAAATCTGGAAGAAGCCTATTTTGACCAAAATCGTTTCACCCTTGATCCCAACAAAACCCTGTGGCAAACCCTTTGCGATGAAGGTGATCACATCTGGGTTCGCGGATCCTACCGACACGTTGTTGCTTATCTGAAAGACTTTTTATTCACGCCCGAACAGGCCAAAGCGCCGGTTGCCGCTTTGTCCGGCGGCGAAAAAAACCGCCTGATGCTGGCCAAAGTGCTGGCGCAGCCATCCAACTTTTTGCTGCTTGACGAACCGACCAACGATCTGGACATGGATACCCTTGATCTTCTGCAGGAAACACTCGGCGACTATGACGGCACTATTTTGATTGTCAGCCATGACCGCGATTTCTTGGACAAGATTGTAACTTCTGTCATCTACATGAAAGGAGATGGCAAAATCGAAGAATTTGTCGGCAGTTACAGCGATCTTTTAGAAAAAATGACCGGCAAGCCGGCCACTGTCAAAACCAAACCGGCCGTCGGCAAAAAGACGAACGGCAGCGACCGCCCCGAACCTGCGCGCGGCAAACTCAGCTATAACCAGCAGCGCCTGCTCACCGTCTTGCCGCAACAAATTGCGCAAAAAGAGCAAGAAATAGAAAATATCAAAAACGACTTAAACGACCCCATGCTGTACCAAAACGACGCCGAGCGTTTTTTTGCCCTCACCCGTCAGTTGGAAGAGCTGGAACGGCAAAAAGAAGCCGACGAAAATCAATGGTTGGAAATTTCGATGCTGGCCGAAGAACTGGCCGCCGACAAAGGCTGAAAACCGCAGACAATCAGCCCCCAAACAAAACCGCCCGCATTATACCAAACGGGAACACATTATCTATATGTCGGTCTTATGAATGAATGTTGCGTTTACCCGGTCTTTTTATCAACCAGTTCAACTTTGATTTCTTTATCATAAAAATCAAGCAACCGACGATAATTACTCCAGCTGGTTTTGTTACCAAGTTCTATATAATCTATATTCTGCCATTCCATGCCGCTTTGCCGCGCTACTAAAGGCAGCGACATATTGCGGCTGCGGCGGTATTCCCCCAAAGCTTTACCGATTTTTTGTTTCACATGGAGATTATGTTTCATCTTTGCAACTCCTTGATTTTGCTTAAAGTAAAAAACAAAACCGCCCGGGACAAACCTTAGGCGGAGGAGCTAACAAACTGTCAACGTATACAGTCGCCGTTATTCAATATATTACCGGCACTCCTCCCGAAGAAGGATTCTACGTTGATGATGTTTGTTAGACACCACACCCGATCTCTCGGATGCAGTTATGATAATAAAGAAATTGAAATCGCTTGGCAAGCGGAAAATAATCCGTTTTTTTGGAAAGAAAACGAAAAAGACTAAACAAATCCGACAATGGCCGAATTATCTATTTTAAGCAAATGTTTAACAAATATCCTCCGCTAAACCGGGGATTCTATAGAAAAGGCGCACAGGTTCCTTTCCGTCACAGCGCCGCTTGGAACTGACCATGCTCAAAAGCGGGAAACGGTGTCTAACGACATCTTAACGTTTTCCCCATTAAAACGGGGATATCCGAAGGAGTTACCACAAAAAAACAGGGAGTTTTCATCTCCCTGTTTTTTACCTATCTGCTCGCCACAGTGGGCAAGAACGCAAATACTATTTTGCAGCGGCTTTTTTAGCCTTTGCCGGTTTAACATCGTCATCAAAAGAATACAATTCTTCAACCGAAACGATTTTTTCTTCTACCTTGGCCTTGCCGAGAACAAAATCAATAATCTTTTCTTCGAATACCGGCGCACGCAGGGCTTCTACGGCTTTGGCGTTTTTCAGATAAAAATCAAAAACCGTTTTTTCCTGCCCCGGATATTTCTTTGCTTCGTTCATGATCGCTTTGTTCAAATCATCGGCGGTAACGGTCACCTTGGCTTCGGCGCCGACTTCCGACAGCAGCAGACCGAGTTTAACCCGGCGGGAAGCAATTTCCTTATATTCTTTCATCAATTCTTCTTCCGGCTTGTTCTTCTCGTGTTCATCCAGCTGATTCAATTCTTTGGCGCGTTTATACTGGGCTTCGATAGATTTGAACTCTTCTTCGACCAGACTTTCCGGCACGTCAAACTTATAAGCTTCGTCCAATTTATCCAGCAGATTGCGTTTCAGTTTCATTCTGGACGCATTTTCATAATCGGCTTTGATGCGGTTTTTGATGCTTTCTTTCAGGGAATCCAGACTTTCTTCTCCGACCGATTTGGCAAATTCGTCATTGATCTCAACCGCTTTAGGCTCACGGATTTCTTTTACTTCAACGGCAAAAACGGCATCTTTGCCGGCCAGATCTTTGGCATGATAGTTATCCGGGAACTTAACTTTGACATCAACTTTATCACCGGCTTTGGCATCCAGCAGCTGATCTTCAAAACCCGGGATAAAGGTGTTGGAACCGAGTTCAAGCGGATAGTCTGTACCTTTGCCGCCCTGAAATTCGACACCGTCGACAGAACCGGTAAAGTCAATAACCAGCGTATCGCCTTTTTTCGCCTGACGGGCGGCATCCTCCACTTTCACGGTTTCACGGCGGGAGCTGACAATATACTGCAAAGCTTTTTCAACTTCTTCAGCCGGAACCTCGGCCATCAGTTTTTCAACTTTCACCTCAGAAAAATCACCGATCTTAATTTCCGGCAAAGTTTCGGCTTCCATCTCAAATTCGATATCGTTGCCTTCTTCAAACTTAGTGATGCTGACATTGGGACGCAAGGCCAGTTTCAGTTTGTTTTCCTTAACCACTTCATCGGCGGCATCACGGATCATTTCATCCAAAGCCTCGCCCATCACCGAAGCGCGGTATTTTTGTTTCAACATTTCTTTGGGCGCCTTACCCGGGCGAAAACCCGGAAGTTTGACATTTTTGGAAACTTCGTTCAGTTTATTCTCGACTTTTGCCTCGAAATCTTTATTTTCAATCACAACCTGATATTTTTTCTTCAGGCCTTCTGCTTTTTGTTCTGTTACCTTCATTTTCTTCTCTGTAATAAATGTTGAAACCAAAATCTGGTGCGGGCGAAGGGACTTGAACCCCCACGACTTGCGTCATCAGAACCTAAATCTGACGTGTCTACCAATTCCACCACGCCCGCACTTGCTAAAATTCTTCAAAATACTACTCAAAATATTTAAGAAATCAAGCCCTAAATCGCAAAAAGCCACCGAAAGAATATTCTAAACACTTGCAAAATGTAAAGAAATATGTAATATGCCGCTTAAAACACAAACAGAATTCAAATACAGGAAATTTATGAGCAACAACAATACCAATCCGCGAAAAACCTTCGCGATCATTTCCCACCCTGACGCCGGTAAAACCACGCTGACCGAAAAACTGCTGTTATTCGGCGGCGCCATCCAACAAGCCGGCGCGGTCAAAGCCCGCGGCGAAAACCGGCGCGCTCATTCCGACTGGATGAAAGTGGAGCAGGAACGCGGCATTTCCGTCGCCTCCTCGGTTATGACTTTTGATTATAAAGACATCACCTTCAACCTGCTTGACACCCCGGGGCACGAAGACTTTTCGGAAGACACCTATCGGGTGCTGACCGCCGTCGATTCCGCCGTCATGGTCATCGATTCCGCCAAAGGTATCGAAACCCAGACCAAAAAGCTGTTTGAAGTCTGCCGCCTGCGCAACGTACCGATCATTACATTTATCAACAAGCTCGACCGCGAGGGGCTGGATCCGTTCAGCCTGCTGGACGATATCGAAAAAACGCTGGCGCTTGACGTTACGCCGGCCAGCTGGCCGATCGGCATGGGCAAAGACTTTCTCGGCTGCTACGATTTGATCGGCGATCAGTTGATCTTGATGAACAAAACCGGCAACAAATCACAAAAAAACGCCACCATCGAAACCTGCCGCGGCTTGGATGACGAAAAGCTTGACCGGTTGCTGCCCGCACACGCCGTTGCCAAACTGCGCGAAGATATCGAAATGGTACGCGAGCTGTGCCCGGCCTTTGATCAGGAACTCTATTTGGCCGGCGCCATGACCCCGGTCTTTTTCGGCAGCGCCATCAACAATTTCGGCGTGCAGGAAGTGTTGGAAGGACTGCACGCCATGGCGCCTTCCCCGCTGGCGCGCCCGACCGCCGAACGCCCGGTTTTGCCTGACGAAAACAAAGTGAGCGGCTTTATTTTCAAAATTCAGGCCAACATGGATCCCAAACACCGTGACCGTATCGCATTCATGCGCATTTGCGCCGGTCATTTCAAACGCGGCATGAGCCTTTATCAGGTTCGCACCGGCAAACCGATCAAAGTTGCCACGCCGGTTATGTTTCTGGCACAGGAACGCGAGCTGGCGGAAGACGCTTTCCCCGGCGATATTATCGGTATCCCCAACCATGGGCAGCTTAGGATCGGCGATTGCCTGACCGAGGGCGAAAAGCTGCACTTCACCGGGATCCCGAGTTTTGCCCCCGAACTGCTGAAAAGCGTACGGGCGCTTGATCCGCTGAAATCAAAACACCTCGGTAACGCCTTGCAGCAAATTGCGGAAGAAGGCGGCGCCAGCGTTTTCAAACCGGTGATCGGCGCCGAGTGGATTGTCGGCGTGGTCGGTGTGTTGCAATTTGAAGTAATGGCCGACCGTATCCGTACGGAATTTGGTCTGCCGGTGGTATTTGAACCCACCCAATATTTCACCGCCCGCTGGCTTGAAGCCGAAGACAAAGACGAACTCAAAAAATTTGCCGATGCCAACCGCACTTCGATGGCAACCGACCACGACGGCGCAGAAGTTTTTCTCTCGCGCAACGCTTGGCACCTGAACAAAGCGCAGGAAGATTTTCCAAAAGTCCATTTAAAGAAAACTCGGGAACAAATTTTTTAACCCTCACCCCCGGACAATCCGGGGGTATTTTTTATCATTTTATTTTTTATTCTCTTTTTTTTGCATATATTGGTTATATTCATATTCAATTTGATTAACCCCAAATTTTTCAGCGGTTTGTTTATTGTGTTTTTCCGAATGAATCGCCAAACGCGCCAATTTTTCATCAACTGACGTTGCTTCTTTCCAATTTTTCCATCCCACCATTTTCGCTGACAGTTCCAAAGCTTCATGATGCGGAATTTTAAGCATGGTTTTGAGTTTTTTGGCTTTTTGTTTCAATATTTCCAAATAAATTTCTCCGGCGCTTTTTTGGATTTTGCGCAACCGATCATATATCTCGTCAATATAATAAGATGGTACACGTTCCAAGTGCAAATTCAACGCGGAAAAATGTTTTCTTATTTCGACCAATAAATCTTCTTCCGTTATTTTCAGCTGCTGCTCATCCAAAAGCAGTCTACCGTCGGCAAAAAGAGCATATTTGAGGTTATCGGGCGAATA
>CABUAP010000011.1 GCA_902489675.1 uncultured Azospirillum sp.
AATTTTCCATTTTTTTTATATTTAAGGGTTAACACTGTTAGTCTGTTCAAGTTTTCACTCAAATGTTCCGACAGCAGCAACCAATAAACAAAGGCAAAACCTAAATTTATGACAGCAAACATACGAATAATTGAATAGAAAAATTGAACAGACTAATTTTATTATGTCTTCATTGTATATTTTTTTGTCACAAATTGCAAGTAAAATTCTTATTTTTGTCATTTTAAAGCAATCATTGACAAAAATTCATATTGACTCCGATATAGACAGATACAGACATTCTTCCTCCGTTGTACACGGCGGTAGACCAAGCTTTGCAAACAAGATCCGGAAATTTATTTTACATCATCCAAAAGCGGCCATTTTCCGGCCAAAAACTGCGACAGACTTTGCGGTTTTTGTCCCAGCCGTGACGAATACATCCAATAGTTGGTGATTACCCGTTTAACATAAAGGCGCGTTTCCCGCCATGGAATCATTTCCATAAACAACAGCGGATCGTCTTCGTAATCCAGTTTTTCCACCCAGCGTTTCAAATTATGGGGACCGCCGTTATAAGAAGCGGCAAGGAAAATCAGATTGTCGCCGACAAAATCTTTTTGCCGCAGACGACTGACATAATCCTGACCGATGGTCAAATTGATATCTTTATCAAGCAGGGGCTGCCAGTTTTTCTTATAACTTTTGTCGCCGGTCACCTCGGCTGCCGTTGCCGGCATCACCTGCATCAACCCGCAGGCTCCGGCATGACTCCGAACAATTGGCGAAAACAGCGATTCCTGACGGGTCAACGCCCATACCCAAGCCGGATGAACATCCCAACCGTTTTTCGGCTGCCACGCCGGATAAGGATAGATAAAGACATCATAAGCACGCCCTTTATCATAGTTTTTCAGGCGATCGGCCGTCACATAACTGAGATTGGCCAAGCTATATTGATGGCTGAGATAAAGCAGCAATTCCTTCTGGCGGATATTAAATTTTCCGTAATTATAACGCAGATCACTTTCCGCAAGATCATTCTGTCCTGCCGCCAACAGCAAAACGGCACGGCGGATTTCCGGTGACGAAACAATTTCCCGGCGATAGGACTTGTCATTAAGATTATTAAAATGGCTCTTCAAATTCCAATCATAATCTACTTTTTCCGTCAGCATATAGCGTGCCAAAATCCCGTAAAACGTCCGCGGATAATGTGTGGCAATTCGCAAATTTGCCGTTGCTTCATCGGGGCGCTTCAGTTTGATGTTGGCGCGATACGCCCAATAAGCACCGGCGGCAATCAACCACGGATCATTGTTTTTCAACCGCGCCAGCCTGCCGAAATAGTCTGCTGCCAATTTATAATTTTTTTGTTTCCAGGCTGCCAAACCGCCAAACCAACTGGCTGTGGCATCTTTGCTGCGCAAAATCGGCCGACGGCTCCATTTCAAAGCCTGCTTAACATCACCGTCTAAAAAATAAGCCGAGGCTAAAGTTGCGCTCATGGCATCATAATTCTTTACCGGCATTACCCGCTTAAAACGCGCATCATTTAAGACCGCCGCCGCCTTCTTATGTTTGCTTTGCCGAACGGCAAGCAGGAAATCATCTATTTTTTCTCGCGCATACTGACGATCATTTGCTTTCAGATTTTTGTAGCTGTCTTTATACCAGCTGTATGAAGCATGAATTTTCTTCTTTTTTTCCGCGGCGGGTTTAGCCGGTTTATATCCCGGCGCCTTGGTTACAGACAAGTTGAGAATCCGCGGATACTGAGGAAGGCTTTTGTATTGTTTCAGCCATGCCTGCAGCTCCTCATAAGAAGATTTATAATCTTTATGCAGATATTTTTCCGCCAAAACGTGTCCCAGCAAAATTTTATTTTTCAGTTTTTTCTGCCGTGCTTCCGCTTCTTCAAAATCCCCTTGCCTGATTGAAGCAAAAATATCTTTATATACCTCTACTTCTTTGGCAGAGATATCCGAACGCTCCAAAATCTGCCGATATAAAGCATCATCAATGATTTTAAAATCTTTTGACGCCGCTGTCGCTCCCCAAGGGAGCAGCAGCAGCGCCAAAAACAATATCAAAACCTTTTTCAACTTTTTTCCTGCAAAAACTTACACCTGTTTAATCCAACGGATTTTTCCCGCACACTCACGCTGTGTCATCCCCTTGACCCGGCAGCGGTTGACAACAATATTGGGCTGCCGATCCATACTGTAACAACCATCGCCCAGCAAACCATAATCAAAATGATTTTCCACGCCCGGTTCTACATCGCTGAAGGTTAAAACCGTTTCCATCCCCTGCCATTTTAAGCGATAACTGAGATTTGAAAGTTTTACCGGCAAAGTCGTCAAAACGGCAAAACGGGCACTGCAGCGCGTACGTCCCGACGGACTGCGATAAACGCTGAAATCTTTCATATAAAGCATGATCAATTCGTCTTCTTCATGTTCTTCCGTCGTTTCCACCGTCACACCGCCAACTGTAGAATAGCGGCGATAAGGCTGCTTGGCCGGCGCAGCTTTCGCCGGCTGTTTTTTACCGTACGCATAATCAAAAGGCGAACTGACCGGTTGTTTTTCAATTTCGGCTTCTTCCGCCTGTCGAGAAGTGTCAACGACAGAATAAGCGCTCTCTTCTGCCTTTTCTGCACGAACCTCGTTGCGAACGGCTGCCGGCGCGGCGGCTTTTTGCGCTGCAGGCGCACCGGCCGCAGAAGCAGCTCCGAAATACTGAGCGGCGGCAGGCTGTCCGAAAAGCAGACCAGCGGCAACAACCGAAATCAGCTTATATTTATCCATCCTACTCACCGCTCCCTCGCCAATTCTTATTTAATACCACCGATGATGCTGCCGGCAGAATTCATGGCATCGATTGTTTTAGAATAAACGCCGGCGGCTTCGTTTTTACTTTCCTGTTTTTTAGCTTCTTCACGACTGTTCAGCTCATCCGGGGTAATTTCTTTAAAGTCCAGATAATACTGAGCATCTTCGGGAGAAACATATTTAAACAAGCGTCCGCAGGGGCTTTCCTGAGAAGCGCGGCGTGCAGATCTGCCGCCGGAAGCAAGACCTTCGGCCGTGCATGATTTTACTTCAAAATCAACTTTTTCGATCAGCAAAAAGCAACGATCCGTATTGATGCGGTTATTGACTGTCACCTGTTTATACGGTTTTAGCGCCGGCACTTCAATCATGGTGTTGACATCTTTGGATGTACGTCTTTCCGTTTCCGAATAAGCACGATTGCGGTTACGATTCTTTTTTTCCGCATCTTCATCTTTTTCGGCATTGATCACACTTTCGAGAGAAGCGTCTTTCCAGGTAAAATCCAACATGGCTTCTTTGAGGTTATAAGCCGAACGGTTATAAAAAGTAGTGTTAAAATCACAGGCAATAACCTCGCCTTCCCGATTTTGCACCGGAGTAATATCATGGATTTTAAACAGCAATTCTTCCGTTTTGTCCTCATCGGCTGCGGAAACCGCCTGCTGCGCCGCCGCCGAACCGATATTGGCTGTCAAAACGGCTCCGAGAGCCAGACTGAAAACTTTTTTGCTAATACTCATTTTGCTTTCCTTAAAAAGTTATTTATTAAGATTTTACCGAATAATAATTCAATTTTTTAAAATTTACCAACAAATTATGAACAAAAACCTAATTATTTTGCAATTTTTTTGCCAAACGCAGTAAATCTGCCCATACTTTTGCCTTTTGCGCCGGATTGCGCAACAGATACGCCGGATGAAAACTGGCCAAAAGCGCAGCTTCGTCCCCTTTAAGCGTTTTATACGCCAGCCATTTGCCGCGCAATCTCGAAATCGGTTCTTCGTTATCCAATAAGCTGTTGGCCGCGCTGCCGCCGAGAACCAGCAGAATTTCAGGTTTGATCAACTCAATCTGCCGCCGGAGAAAGGGCAGACAAACCGCCACTTCGGCGCTGGTCGGCGTCCGGTTTCCCGGCGGACGCCACGGCAGGACATTGGTAATGTAAACCTTGCCGCGATCAAGTCCGACGGCAGCCAGCATCTTGTCCAAAAGATGTCCGCTGCGGCCGACAAACGGCTCGCCGATTCTGTCTTCGTCCGCCCCCGGCGCTTCACCGATAATCATAATTTTGGCCTGCGGATTTCCGCCGCCGAAAACGGTTTTGTTGGAAGTCAGCTTCAATGAGCAGCCGTCAAAGACTTCCACCGCTGCCCGCAGTTCATCAAGCGTGGATGCCGCTTCGCAGATATCACGCGCATTTTTGCAGGCTTTCAGACTCATCTGTGCCAAATCGGTAATTGCCGGCCGCGCCGATGCATCCGCCGCAGCGGCAGAAACCGGCGGCTGCGGCTTTTGCTGCACGCAACCGGGAACATCGCCGCAGATTGCATCCACACCTGCGGCCAAATACCATTCCAACAATTCTTTTTCATTCATCATGGACAATATGCTATGCTTATCCGTTTTCTTTTGCAAACAAATAATTAAATTATCTTCATATTATTATATTTCTGTTGTAAGATAGGCGAGTCTGAACTAAACTGGAGCCGCCTGAAAAATGAACGGAGTAATAAAAGTGATCGAAAAAGCTGCTTATATATTGTCTGTCCTGATCGGAATTATCATTGCCAATTCCTGCACATTGTTTAACACCAAACCGCCGGCGCCGACGGATATTCCGGCGGCAGCGACGGAAGTAGAAGCCAAAGAACAGACCGCTGCCCCCGCCCGGCAAAATTACGGCAGTTACCTTGCCGGCAGAGTCGCCCACATCCGCCACGACCTGAACAAAGCCGCAGACTATTACAAACAAGCAGTTCCGTACGTTCCCGGTAAACAAATGCTGCCAAACCAGCTTTATATCATTCTTACCTCGCAGGGACGGATTGACGAGGCCGTAAAATATACCAAAATGGCAAGGGAAAATGGTGACGAAAGCCCGTTTATTGATATGATCGAAGCAATCGACCTAACCAAAAAAGGAGATTATGAAGGAGCAATCAATGCCATCGGCAAATCAAAAAATCCTATTGCCGACAATGTGTTCAATCCTCTGATTTCCGCATGGAACTATGCTGGTTTAAAAGATGGCAAAAAAGCCATGGAAGCCTTGGCACCGCTGGTTGAAAATCCTGCTTTCAAACCGTTGTATCTTTTCCATGCCGGCGCCATCAACGACTATCTCGGCAACAATAAAGCCGCCGAAGCCCACTACACGGCGTTGATCAATATCCGTCACATGGAACTGGCTGTTTTTCCGCTGCAGGTTATCTCCAACTTTTATCTGCGCAGAGGAGAACCCGACAAAGCTCTGCGGGCGGCCAGTCTGGCCATTAATAAAGATAACCTGATGATGAAAACCGTCATTGATGATATCAAAAAATCCGATTCGGGCATTGAGCCGATCTTAAAACAACCGGAAATCGGATTATCCGATGCTTTGTTCAGTATAGCCTTGCTTCTGATGCAAGACGGCAGCAATCCCGATCTGGCTGTTTTGTTTGCCTCGCTTTCTTCTTACTGCGCGCCGCAATATCCCCTGCCGTTGCTGCTGACGGCCGATATTTTGGAAAAACGCGAACTCTATACCGAAGCCAATCAGGCCTATCGAAAAATTTCTCCTGACAGCTACGCCTATTATACCGCGCAATTCCAAATCGGCAAAAACCTCATAAAATCGGAAAATTATGCCGAAGCCGAAAAAATCTTTCGCAAATTATATGCCGATTATCCGCCCAACCCGGATATTTTGACCAATTTGGGCGAAGTAGCCAGGATCAATCACAAATATGCCGAAGCCGCAAAATTCTATCAAAAAGCCATCGACAGCTATCCGGGCGATTCTGTGGCCGAAGTATGGCCCTTGTATTTTGCCATCGGCATATCTTACAGCGCCGCCGGCAACAACGAGTTGGCAGAACAATATCTGCGCAAAGTGCTGTCACTGCGTCCCAACCGCATGACCCAAAACCATCTCGGCTATATTTTGCTGTTACAAAACAAAAATCCGGAAGAAGCCTTTGAACTGATCGTTTCCGCCTATAATCCCAATGGCGGCGACGGTACCGTTACCGACAGTCTGGGCTGGGCTTTTTATAAAATTGGTGATTATGAACAGGCGGTAAAATATTTGGAAAAAGCCTCGGACCAGGCGCCGTCGGAAGCCGTTATTTATGATCATCTCGGCGATGCCTACTGGCAAGTCGGCCGTAAACGCGAAGCCGTGTTCCAGTGGAATCATGCTTTGGGTTTGAAAGATGACACCGGTGAATTTAACCGTCAGGCAACATTGAAGAAACTGGAAAACGGCTTGGAAAAGCCGACCGTGCTCCCCTTTGACCAAAAAGAAATAGACAAACAGATTGAACGACTGAAAGCAAAAGAAAACAGCTGATCAGTGAACGCTTTGGGGCTCAAGATCAATCTGGCGGGCTAACACAAAGGCAAAATCCCGGCTGTCGGCAATCGCCAGCGGGGTACCGTCTGCCGTGTAAACCCGCCAGATTTCCCCGTCATCCAGCTTATCGCTTTTCACAAAAGCCACTTCCTGATCATCCCAGTTCAACAAAGCCGCATATTCATCGTCTGTCAATTCAACATCTTCATCGGGAAATAAATCTTTTTTCATGGTTCGCCTTTATAATAAGTATAACTTACGACTATATATACGCCGATAATTAATGTTTTGCTAATAAAAAATGTCTTTTTTGCGAAATAACAGCAGAAATAATTTGCCAAAATAAAATTTAGGGTTTATACACTTAGCTAAAAAAACAACGAGGTAAGAGTTTATGAAAGAAGAATTGCTGGAACTGGCCGGAACGGTTGTCGAAAAACTGCCCAATGCCATGTTTAGGGTCAAACTGGAAAACGGCGTGGAAATTCTGGCGCACACGGCCGGAAAAATGCGCAAATTCCGTATCCGCGTCATGGTGGGCGACAAAGTCGACATCGAAATGACCCCGTATGATTTGACCAAAGGAAGAATTACCTTCCGTCACAAAGACTAATCAGCAAAAAACCCGGTTAATCCGGGATTTTTTGTAAGATTTTCTCCGTTTGAAACAACGGATATAATTTTCTATAGCGGCAACAGCTTACAGCTATTGCCGCCAAAGTTTTAAATATATTTAATCAAAGCAAAACCGCCAAGCAGCAACAGCAAAAAAACGACCGTTAAAATCCCGAGATTTTTCTCAATAAAGCTTCTGATCGGCTCGCCGTATTTTTTCAACAACCATGCCACCAGAAAAAAACGCATACCGCGGGACAAAACGGAAGCAATGCCAAACACCCACAAATTGAGATCGACAGTGCCGCTGGCAATGGTTACCACTTTATAAGGGAACGGCGTCAGCCCGGCGCCGAAAACAATCCATGCTCCCCATTCGTGATAATAGCCCTTAAATACTTCAAATTGTTGCAAATAACCATAAAATTCCAAAATCGGCTTGGCGATCAAATCATATCCGTAAAACCCGATCGCATAACCAAAATAGCCGCCGATCACACTGGCCGCGGTCGCCAGACCCGCAATCTGCCAGGCACGGTTACGACAAGCCAAAACCATCGGAATAATCATAACATCGGGAGGAATCGGGAAAAAGGAACTTTCCACAAAGGCAACAACAAACAGCACCGCCATGGCATAACGACCTGAAGCAGCGGCAATCAACCAGTCATACATTTTTCTTAATATTTTCATCCGTTATTTCTCCCGTTACCTCACAACGGGTTTATAACACAGATTATTTAAGAAAAGAAACCAATTTTTCCATATTGCCCCGATTTTCCACATAAAAAGTATTTTCAAAACCGACCAAGTTTCTGATCTTGCCGTAATCACCTTTCTGACAATGGACGATAACCGCCTGCGGCGCATTCCGCTGTAAAAACATCTTTGCCCCGTGCGTATCATAAACCTTAAAATACGAAATTTGAAATTCATCCATACCGTTAAATTCATTTGCCGAATAGGGAAGGAAATCCTCCAACAGCAAAATCTTATATCCCCGACCGCCCCGGCAATAGGTATCGGCAATTTCCAACAGATGTTCTTCATCATTCTGGTGGGAAATATAATGAGATGCCCCTTTAAATATATCTTGAGAAGCTTCCGTATTCAGCATAACCGCCGGCGCCTCATCCAGATAATGATTTTCCGACAGGTAACTCAAAACCTGCCAGGCATCCACATTTTCCGCATTTTTATCAACCACATACAATTGCGGATGCAGTTCTTCGGCATAACGAATCAATTGATAAGCATTGTTGGTTGCAAAAACTTCATACCCGTTTTCTTCCAGCAGATGCTGGTAACGATCATCAATTTTGCTGCCGTTGTCAATCATAAATATACGACCCGGTTGCTCCATATTCCAGCTCCTTTCGGCAAACGAATAAACAACTCAGAATCTATATAATCTTATTATTGCGTTTTTTTAAGATTGTAATTTTGGTTTAGATAGGCCTGACAGGTATTATCCAACAGCATCGCAATTGTCATCGGCCCCACCCCGCCCGGCACCGGCGTAATAAACGCGGCTTTTTCTTTAACTTCTTCAAAATCAACATCGCCGCACAATTTACCGTCAACCCGGTTGATGCCGACATCTATCACTGTTGCCCCTTCTTTAATCCAGCTGCTTTTAACCATTTTCGGACAGCCGCAGGCTGCAACCACAATATCCGCCTGTCGGGTTAATGCCGGCAAATCAACCGTCTTGCTGTGGGCAATTGTTACCGTACAATTATGATTAAGCAACAGCGAAGCCAACGGACGCCCGACGATATTGGAACGTCCGATAATAACCGCGTGCCGGCCGCTCAAGTCGCCGAGCGAACGTTCCAGCAAATATAAAATGCCTTTCGGAGTTGCCGCAATCATTGCTCGCGGATCGTTTTCGTGCAGCAAACCCGCATTATAAGGACCAAACCCGTCCACGTCTTTTGCATGATCAATGGCTTCAATCACCTTGGCGGCATCAATCTGCCGAGGCAATGGCATCTGAACCAAAATCCCGTTGACTTTTACATCTTTATTTAAACGTGCGATCAACTCCAGAAGATCACTTTCCGTCGTTGCTTCCGGCAGATGATAAATATCGCAGGCCATCCCCAGCGCTTGCGCCGCTTTTTGTTTATTACGATCATAGATGATACTGGCCGGATCGTTGCCGACCAGTATGACCGCCAGATAAGGTTTGATTTGCCAACCGGCGATTTTTTCTGCCAGGCGGTTGCGCAAACTTTCGGCAACAGCTTTGCCGTCAATAATTTCTGCCGTCATATTTCTCTGCTCCACTCCTCAAACTGCAAACGGATTTTTTCCCGATCGCTTTTTATCAATAATTTTTTATAATGGGAAATTTCACCGCTGACAAGCTCTATTTCTGATTTCGCAATTTTCAGTTTTTTGGCAATCAACTGTATCAGTTCTTTATTGGCCCGTCCCTTTTCCGGCGGGCTGACTACCGTCATTTTCAAATACATCGTTCCTTTTTCGTCACAAAAAGTTCCTTTTATCCCGGCTGCAGCCGCATTTGGGGTCAGCCTGACCCGCAGCACAATTCCTTCTTTGGTATCCTCAAAAAACATATTTTTCGCTATTTAAAAAAGCAATCGGGCAGCTGACTGCCGCCCGACACTGCTGTCACAGATTTTCTACGACATCAGCATAATATCGAGCCGATAAATAAAACGTCCCAAAAACAGCAGAACCAGCAGCAAAATAAACGGAGAAAAATCAAACCCGGACACAGCCGGCACTTTTTCCGCTATCTTTTTATAAGCCGGTTGAGTTGCCCGAGCCAACAGTTCACTGATTTTGGTGACATAAACATTCTTGCTGTCAACAATGCCGAAACGAACCAACCAATGAAGAACCACCTCTGCCAACACAACGGTAAAATAAATATTAACGATGACACCCAGCATCCATACAAATGGTTCAAATAAAGCAGCCATAAAAAAACTCCCTATAATTAAATCATAATCATTTCGGTTTTAACTTATACAAAAAGCTGACGCTTGTCCAGTATTTTTAAGCATTTTGCAGACGTGCGGACAATCTGTTGTAATAAGCGCCGTCAAACGCACGGGTGCGATCCATCGAATAGCTGAGCGGACGCGATTTCATCGGCGGACGCCGGCCGCTCAAACGGGCAATGTGTTCACGCACGTCTTCCGCACTTTCAACCGCAGGCTGTTCCGGTTCGGCTCTTTCAATAAATTCCTCGGCCAGACTGCGTTCATAAGCCTGAAAACGGTCATCATCCCAATGGAACAAAATATCTTCTTTGAGATGATCGTCAAACCGAAACACCAAATCAATCCCGTTGACATTATCATCCTGAGCCAACATTTCCTGTTCTTCCCGGCGGCGCATTTCTTCATCTTCGTACATACCGTAAAATTCATCATAATCATCATCCAGATCATCATCTTCGCCGTGATACATACTTAGTTTTTGCAAAGTGCGTTTGGGCATATTCCAACGCGGTTTTCTTTTCATAAATTCGCGCATGGCAGCCACATAAACCACGGCTTTTTTATAATCGTTTTCTTTTTTCTTATGATCGATTTCCTGCGGTTTGTCCGCTCTGTTTGCCGTTGATTCTTTAATACTGCTCCTGATTTGCCGCAGCTTCACCAGTTTGTTATAAAGATTGGTATAATGCTTTTTAGCTTCCGGAAAAGCGCAGTTTTGAAACAATCCCAAACAGGTCATAATTTCCGCCTCGCGGGAATAAGAGTCCTCGAGCCAATCATTTCTTTCGGCCAAATCGTCTTCGCTGACAAAGCCGTCGTTCATATGTTGTATAATCTCGGAAGATTCGCTGAACCAGCTGAAATATTCTTCTTCCGAAGATGTTTCAGAGCCAAGAGATTCAATGGTAAGCGCAATCTGAAACTGCAAATCGGCAACCGGCACTTCTTTATTGCCGATTTTAATGCTCGCTTTTTTGGGAGCCAAAACCAATTCTCTGGTCACCTTCTCGGCTTGCTGCCGATCAATATCGGGATACTCCTGCTGAACCGCGCGCATAATGATGTTTTTGGAACTGTCGAGTTTGTCCTGACGATTGAACTGCACATAACGCAGCCGCTCCAGACGTTCCTGCTGCTCTCTCAATTTCTTGCCGGCTTCGTCCATGATAAAACCTCCTGTTAAATAAATTAGTTTCCGACTTCTTCGAAAATAATTTTTGCTTCTTCTGCCAGAATAATTTTATCAATAACCCAATTGCTGATCTGCTCGATTTTATCCAGCTCAACATTCATCGCCTGTCCGACCCGACCGATAAACAGCGTTTCTTCATCGGTTAAAACATCGTCGGCATGAGCCAAAATGCACAATTCCTTGATCAACTCCAAAGCTACCCGGCGGCTTTTGATTTTGCCAAGCTCCGCAATTATTGCATCATCATCTGAACAATGCATAACCTCTCCGATCCGATTTTCGGATATCTGATATGTTTTTGCCAGATTAGCAATAAAACGCTTTTCGTTCTCATCAAAAGAACTGTCGGCACAAGCCAACCGAGTAAACGCTTTTAAATAAGCGATCCGGTTTTCCTCATCCATCTTCAACATTTCTTCCAAGTGCGGATCCATAAAAATTCTCCTAAAAAAACATTAAACGGCTATAGGCTGCATGATATCAAAGACAAAAAAGATTGGCAACAAAAATCATCCCCCGCCAAATAAAAAAATGACAAAATTGCAGAAAACGCTTCTGTCAAAAAACATTTGAAAAACTTTCCGTTTAAGGCTAATATGCGGCAAAATGACAATTTATAAATACGAAAGACAACAGTGAAATATTACATCAAAACTTTCGGCTGCCAAATGAACGTTTACGATTCTCAGCGCATTGCCCACATCCTACAAAACATGGGACACACTCCGGCGGCAACCCCGGCTGACGCCGATCTTATCATTTTCAACACCTGTCATATCCGCGAAAAAGCGGCGGAAAAGCTTTTTTCCGATCTCGGACGCATCAATCTGATTAAAGAAGAAAGAAAAGCGGCGGGGCTTGAAACCATCATCGGCGTTGTCGGCTGCGTTGTGCAGGCAGAAGATGAACAAATCGCCAAGCGGGCGCCGTTTGTCAACTTTGCCACCGGCCCCCTCACCTATCACCGTATCCCCGAAATTTTGCAAAAAATTGCCCGCGACAAAAACATCTGCATCATCGATACCGAATTTACCGCCGAAAGCAAATTTGACCACCTGCCGCAAAACCATGCCGAAGGCGGTTGCTCTTACCTTGCCATTCAGGAAGGATGCAATAATTTCTGCACTTACTGTATTGTCCCCTATACCCGCGGCGTCGAAACCTCCCGCCCGGTTGAAGAGGTTTTGAAAGAAGCCCGCCGGCTGGTTGAAACCGGCACGCTGGAAATCAACTTGCTCGGGCAGAATGTTAATTCTTACCACGGCGAAGGTGCCGACGGAAAAGAGCGCAATCTGGCCTATTTGCTGCAACGGCTGGCCGAAATCGACGGGTTGCAGCGCCTGCGCTACACCACCTCTTACCCGGCCGATGTTGATGATGACCTCATCGCCTGCCATCGGGACTTGAAAAAACTGATGCCCTACCTGCATCTGCCGCTGCAATCCGGATCCGATAAAATATTAAAAGCAATGAACCGCCGCCACAACGCCGCACAATATCTCGAAATCATCGACAAGCTGAAACAAGCCAATCCCGAACTTGGTTTTTCCTCCGATTTTATCGTCGGATTTCCCAGCGAAACTGACGAAGATTTTGCGGCAACACTGGAGATGGTTGACAAAGTCGGCTATATTCAGGCTTTTTCATTCAAATACAGTCGCCGCGCCGGCACGCCTGCCGCCATATATCCCCATCAGGTGCCGGAAAAAGTGAAAGCGGAACGTTTAAATATTTTGCAGGAAAAATTATTTTCCCGACAATTAAACTTTAATAAAGAATGTATCGGTAAAATTATGCCGGTATTGTTTGAGAGCCAAGGCAAAAAGAAAGGACAGCTGTTCGGACGCACACCGTATATGCAGAACCTGCACGCGGAAACGACGGCCGACAGCCTCAACCGAATTTTGCCGGTGCGCATAACCGGCGCCACCGTCAACTCTCTCAGCGGAACAGTCATTTAACAACAAATTTAAGGTGCAATCATGGCAGAAATCGAATTTGAACTTTTTAACAACCAGCTGGTTCAGCAATTAGTCGGCCCGCAAGACGGCAACTTGAAAATTATCGAGCAGGCTCTAAACGTCGAAATTGCCACTTTCGGCAATCAAATCCGCATCAGCGGCGGTGAAGAAGCCGTTCGTCAGGCTAAAAGTGCTGTCGACGCCCTTTATTCCAAAGTCAGCCGCGGCATTGCCGTCGGCGAACAGGAAGTTCGCGCCGCCGTACGCATCAGCAGCACGGAACCCGGTGCCAAACCGCAGATCAATATTGACGATATCGTGCTTAAAACCAAAAAACGCCATATTTATCCCCGTTCGGCCACTCAGGCGGAATACATTGTCGAAATGATGAATAACGAACTGGTCTTCGGCTTAGGCCCTGCCGGTACCGGTAAAACCTATCTGGCCGTCGCTTTGGCGGTAACCATGATGCTGGAAGGTTCAATTGACAAGATTATTCTTTCCCGCCCGGCGGTTGAAGCTGGTGAAAACCTCGGCTTTCTGCCCGGCGACTTAAAAGACAAAGTCGATCCTTATCTGCGCCCGCTGTACGACGCATTGTACGAGATGCTGCCGGCCGAACAAGTTGACAAAAAACTGGCCGCCGGCGAAATTGAAATTGCGCCGCTCGCCTTTATGCGCGGCCGCACCCTTTCCAATGCTTTTGTTATCCTTGACGAAGCTCAAAACACAACCCCCATGCAGATGAAAATGTTCTTAACCCGTCTGGGCGAAAACTCGCGCATGGTTGTCAACGGCGACCTAAGCCAGGTTGACCTGCCGCGCGGCGTTGTTTCCGGCCTGCGTGATGCGCTCGAAACCCTGCGCGGCGTCGGCGGTATCAGTTCGGTAACGTTCAGCGCCAACGATGTCGTCCGTCACGGCCTGGTTGCTAAAATCGTCCGTGCCTACGAACAGAAATATCATCAGGATGAAACAAAAAAACATGAAGACAAAAATTAATCTCAATATCAGTGATGAAAGATGGAACGACCGGCTGCCCGATGCGGCAGCCTTATCGGAAACAATTTTTCAAACCGTGCTCAATCGTCTGGAACCGGATATTTTGTTGGAAAAAGACGAAATCCTGCTCAATTTGGAGCTGGGAAATGATGATGAAATACAAGCGCTCAACCGCCAATTTCGCCAACAGGATAAACCGACCAATGTCCTTTCTTTTGCCAACATTGATGACGATGACTTTTATGACGAACTGCCGGATATGAAAAAAGTCGAACTCGGAGATATTATAATTGCCGTCGAAACGATGGAAAAACAAAGCATTGAACAGGAAGTCAGCTTTAAAGACCATTTTGCCCATATCTTTGTACACGGCATCCTTCACTTGCTTGGTTACGACCATATGGAAGAAGAGGAAAGATTAGAAATGGAACAGCTGGAAAAAATATTGCTGGCGGAAATGGGAATTGCCGATCCTTATGCGGAAAAAGACTAACCTTCTTAAAAAATGCGCTTAAAAGAAAATTATTCTTTGTTTTTTCAAATCAAAATTATCCTTTTTAAGGTTAGAAAATGCGAAACCTGTTTCTGACATATCACAAAACTTCAGCGCTGATTTTCGGCTGCCTGTCCGTTTTGGCACTGCCGCCTTTTTATCTCACACCGCTGCTGCTGATTAGCTTTGGCGGTTTAATGTTTTTGCTGGAAACAAGCTCTTCGCCCAAAAAAGCCTTTTCTGCCGGCTATTGGTTCGGTTTCGGCCATTTTGCCTGCGGTCTTTTTTGGATTAACAATGCGCTGATGATGGATCTGCCCCGTCTGGGCTGGCTGATCCCGCTGACCTTTATTGCCAGCGGCGGTTTCTTTGGTTTATTTACCGCTCTTCCCGCCCTGTTTTGCCGCCTATTCAAAACCTTTCCGGCCAAGGTGTTGGCTTTTGCCGCCGCATGGACAGCTTTTGAATGGTTGCGCAGTTTTATTTTGACCGGTTTTCCGTGGAATCTCCTGGGCACCGTCTGGGTTTTCAGCGACCGGGCAATACAGGCCGCTTCCGTTTTCGGAACCTACGGCCTTTCTTTGCTGACAATTATCATGGCCTCGCTTCCGGCAATTGTGCTGTTTTCTTCCGATAAAAAAACAATATTCGCAACACTGTTTATTTCCGCTCTTCTCCCGGCTCTGCTGTTTGCTTATGGCGAATGGCGCCTGCAACGCTACCTCGATGACAGTTTTTCCGATATCAACATAAGGATTGTACAGCCATCCATTCCTCAACAGATGAAATGGCAAAAAGAAATGTTGGAAAGTAACCTGCAGACATATATCAATATGTCGGTACAAACCCCTGCCGTAAAAAATAATTTGATTATTTGGGGCGAAACCGCCAATCCGTTCGTATTAGACATGGAACCTCAATATCTTGAAGTTTTGCGTCGAGCCGTACCGGCAAACGGTTATCTCATCACCGGTGCGCTGAACTATGTTCATGACGGTGAAAAATGGCGGCCGGTTAATGCGATGCAAGCCATCGATTCCGACGGCATTGCCGCATCTTACGGCAAATCGCATCTGGTGCCGTTTGGCGAATATATTCCTTTGCGGCGCTATCTGCCCCAAAGTCTGAAACCGGTCACCAACGTCATTGCCGATTTTATGCCCGGCAGCGGAAACGAAACCATCACCCTGCCCGGTATCCCTCCGTTCGGTATTCTGATTTGTTACGAAATTATTTTCCCGGCAGAAGTAATCGATTCTCAACAGCGTCCCGAATGGCTGCTGAACCTGACCAACGACGGCTGGTACGGCGACAGTTCCGGCCCCAGACAACACTTGGCGGCAGCCCGTATGCGAGCAGTTGAAGAAGGTTTAACTTTAGTGCGGGCGGCCAATTCCGGCATCAGCGCGCTGATTTCCAAAACCGGAGTCGTGCTGAAAGAACTTCCGCTTAACACATCCGGCACACTGGATTTTTCTTTGCCGCAGCAATTATCGTGCCGCACGATCTATTCAAAATACCATAACCTTACGGTGATGCTGCTCTGCATTTTTGCTCTCATAACGGCCTATTGTCTGTCAAAACGTTTGGATTAAATGAATATTTAAACA
>CABUAP010000012.1 GCA_902489675.1 uncultured Azospirillum sp.
CTATCGTGTCTTCTTAACTTCAGCCGACAGCTTTTTCAGCTTAGAGAGAATGTAGTTGTCCAAAAACTCGCTTGAACTGTTGACCTCCTTGGCCTGATAGCCTTCGGCATTGGCATAAAGGGTAAAGAAATAAAAAGCATTCCAGAACGGGATCTGCGCTACCCGCGCCGCTTTGACGATTTCTTTTCCTTCCTGATCAACGGCCAGGTTACCGCCCTTTAGAACCGGCGAAGAAACCAGGAACCAGCGCAACGTATCGGAACCGATCTTGTTGAGCACCATCGCCGGGTCGGGATAGTTTTTCAGCCGTTTGGACAATTTCTGCCCGCCTTCTGCCATCAGCAGCCCGGTGCAGATACAATTCTTAAAGGCCGGTTTATGATGCAGCGCCGTCGACAGCACGGTCAGGGTATAAAACCAGCCGCGGGTCTGATCCATCGCCTCGACAATAAAGTCTGCCGGAAAATGATTTTCGAACCATTCTTTATTATCAAACGGATAATGAATTTGGGCATAGGGCATCGAGCCGGATTCAAACCAGCAGTCGAACACGTCGGAAACGCGGCGCATCATACTTTTGCCGGTGGGATCGGCCGGATTGGGGTAAACCACTTCGTCAATATAAGGCTTGTGCAGATCGGTTACCTCAATGCCGGTTTTTTCCCGGATTTCGCCAATTGAACCAAAAACATCAATGTGCGGATATTTCGGATCATCCGACTTCCAGACCGGGATCGGCGTTCCCCAGAAGCGGTTGCGCGAGATCGACCAGTCGCGGGCGCCTTCCAGCCATTTGCCGAAACGGCCGTCTTTGATGTGTTCGGGCACCCAATTGATCTCCTGATTGAGCTTAACCATCTCATCGCGAAAATCGGTTACCTTGACAAACCAAGAACTCATCGCCTTGTAGATCAGCGGGGTATCGGTACGCCAGCAGAAGGGATAGGAGTGGGTATATTGCTCTTTTTTAACCAAAAGACCGTTTTGTTTCAGCCACTGCATGATCGGTTCATTGGTTTCAAACACCTGTTTGCCGGTATAATCGGAAACTTCGGCGGTAAATTTACCGGCTTCGTCAACCGGGCAGACAACCGGGAAGTTTTCGTCACAAGCGCGGCAGGCTTCAAAGTCGTCCTGACCGAAACCGGGAGCAATATGGACGATACCGGTACCGTCTTCGGTCGAAACAAACTCGCCCGACAAAACTTTAAACGCGCCTTTTTCTTTCAGATGGCTAAAGTAAGGGAACATCGGTTCATAGCCCAAGCCCACCAGTTCGGCCCCCTTAAAAGTGCCGACCCGTTCGGCTTTGGCCAATTGCTGCTTATAGCGGCCGAGCAACGCTTCCGCCAGAATATACTTTTGGCCGTCCTCTTCCATCACCGCATAGGAAATATCATTGCCGACCGCCAGCATCAGGTTGGAAGGCAGTGTCCACGGCGTGGTCGTCCAAACCAGCATTTTCATGCCGTTTTCGAGCTTGAACAAAACGGTAATCGCGTTATCGGTCTTGTCCTGATAGCCCTGATTGACCTCAAAATTGGACAACGGCGTTTCCGCCGCCCAGGAATAAGGCAGCACGCGGAAATCTTCATAAATCAGCCCCTTGTCGTAAAGGTTCTTAAAGTTGTGAATAACACTTTCCATAAACGGCAGATCCATGGTTTTGTAATCATGGGAAAAATCCACCCAGCGGCCGATCCGCTTAAACATATCGACCCAGATATTGGAATATTTCAACACGTCCTGACGGCAGAAATTATTAAACTTCTCAACGCCGAACTCTTCAATCTGCTTACGGCCGGAAACGCCCAGCTGTTTTTCCGCCGACATTTCGGCCGGCAGACCGTGACAGTCCCAGCCCAGACGGCGCTCAACTTTCTTGCCGCTCATGGTCTGGAAACGGGCAACCACGTCTTTGACATAGGACACCATAATATGTCCGTAGTGAGGGGTACCGTTGGCAAACGGCGGTCCGTCATAAAAAACAAATTCGGCCGCATCGTCGCGGTTATGAACCGATTTTTCAAAAGTTTTATCTTCTTCCCAAAATTTGAGAACGCTTCTTTCCAATTCGGCAAAATCCGGTTTTGCCTGTTGTTCAGCATAATGTTTTGTCATTAATCCAACACCTTAAAGTTTTGCTATATTTTAAGTCGATTTTGATTTAGAAATTTTGAATTTGTATGTGCAAAAAAGTATAATCCCCCTAGGGGATAATAATCGAGAAAGAATGTATCAAAAAGCTGCACATAAAATAAAAACCCTGCGGTAAAACTTATTAAACCGGTAATTTAATACAATAACAGCGGGGAGTCAAGCTCTTAATGCTGGACTGCCCGCACAAACCGCAGAACCTGCCCGTTTTTAACCTTTTATAAGCGCCGCATTTTGTCCCGGCATCTTTCCCTTGCCTTTACCTGAAAAATATGCTATTTTTGTCTATAGTTATTACAAAAAGGATTTTGATCATGGATGGTAAAAAAATTGCCCGCGGCGGGGTTACGGTGGCGGAAACACTCGTAAAATACGGATTAATCAAGGGACTGGGAACAGTTGCCCGCTGCGGTGTCGAAGCAACCGGCGTTCTGCTGAAGGACGGTATTAATCTGACACAACATTTTTCCGGTTGTTCACTCGGCACTCCCACTGCTGACTTTTTGATGAAAAAGACTCAAAAAGCCGTTGATATCAGCACTAAAGCCATGGAAAACGGAAGTATCTTCGTTTTGAAAAAACTGGCCGACAAAGCCCGCAACGGATTGTCCTGAGATGGAATGCGCCAAAGATTATCAGGCCGTGATCAGTGCAGACGGCCGGCTGGCTTTTGTTGTTCCCGCCCGGGAAAGTGCCCCCGGAAATTACCCGGAAATTGTCTATAACGGCGGAGAATCCGCGTTGCTCTACCGGTCGGCGGCGGATATTCTGGTGCTTGACAAGCTGCATGAGGCCGCGCAAAAAGCGCTTCGCTCCAAGCAATCAGTTGTGATCATCGAAGCCGACTATGCAAGCGGCGAAACCGTATATGATTATGAAGCGCCGGTTTTCCATAAATAAACCAAATGTTTTTTAATATTTTTCAAGGCATCACAAGCCTTGATTTTTTTTGTTTTTTATGCTATTTGCAAAGCAGGAATCAATTATTTTAACTAAAAAAACATAAAAACATGGTTGCCGCGTGCATCATTATTTGGCTGTTGTTATTTTTTTCGGATAACAGCACTCCGCAAAAAAATGAATAAGCCTTTGTCGTGCAAAATTCAAACGCTTATTTAGATTTTCCCTCCCGTCCAGAACAGCTCTCTTTTTGCCCTTCTGATCAGGACTTATTCTTTCCACCTTTTTACTGCCGGTAAAAAGGTTTTTCTTTACCAAATTTCATATTTTTATTCGACAAGAAACCGGCGCTTAACTCTGCGGTTCAAAAATTTCGCCGCCGATGACCGGCTCAGCCACGCCGGTGGTCGAAGGAAAACTGAGCGGCAGATAATGCAGCCGGCGAACCGCCCAAAAAGCAGCTTCCTGCGCATCGACGGCTTCCGGCTTCCAATCCGCCTCCACCGCTGTTTTGACGGTGACATTCGGCAGCCGCTGACGAAGAAAACGCATCAGGGTCGGGTTTTTGGCGCCACCGCCGCAGACAATAACATCCGCCGGCGGCTCCGGCAGATAAAGCGCCATCGAATAGGCGATGGATTCGGCAACAAAAGCGGTTGCCGTTGCGGCACCGTCTTCAAGCGACAAGCCTTCCAGATGTTCCATTTTTTCGGCAAAGACCGTCCGATCGCAAGCCTTGGGCGGGTATAGCGCAATATACTTGTGATGCATCAACGTGGCCAAAATCTTTTCGTCAACCTTACCGGTAATGGCCAACCGACCGTTATAATCAATATACATCCCGCCATGTTTCATAACCCAGTCGTTAATCACCGCATTACCGGGACCGCTGACAAAAGCTTTCATTTCTCCGCTGGTTCCAAACCACACGATTTCCGAAGTACCGCCAATATCAATCACAACCAACGGACGCCGCATTTTTGAAGTCAGAGCTTCATAATAAACAGGAGCAAAAGGCGCCCCCTGCCCGCCGGCCAGAATATCTGCCCCGCGAAAACGCGCCACTGTTTGAATCCCGGTTAAATTTGCCAATTGCTGACCGTCACCGATCTGGTGGGTATAGCGCTCCAACGGACGGTGGCAAATGGTGTGTCCGGCAAAACCCAAAATATCGGGAGAAACGCCTTCTTCGCGGATAAAATCTTTTACCGCCGCGGCGGCAAAAGCGGTAAAAGCACGTTCCGCTTCCTTAATGGCGGCCTCATGTGCGGGAGAATCGATCCTTTTACCCAAAACCGAACGTATCTGTTCCCGCAGTTCCTCTTCATAAGGGATCACAAAAGCCGGCCCCTGACGATACACATCAATCCCGTCGGTTTCCATCAAAGACAATCCCAGCCCGTCTAAAGAGGTTGAACCGGCAATACCTAATGTTGTGATACTTTTTATATTATTCATGGCCTGATTTTAAATTATGCCTCCGTTGGCTGCCATTATAAACAAGATGGGTTAAAATTTTGTATATCTGCATAAAACCGAAACAATTATCAAGAATCTGCCGGTTCAAACCCCGATAATCCGACAAGATTGCTTGCACTGTACAAATTATATGCTAATATGCAAAAAAATTTAGTTAGATAAGGCAAGGAAAGATGAGTCATTTCAAATCAGAATTTTTGAACATTATGCTTGAACGCGGTTTCTACAACCAATGCACCAACGAAAGCGGTTTTGATCAATATTTGTACGAGTGCGAACAAAAAGGCACCCCTGCCGTCGGCTATCTCGGATCGGATCCGACCGGCGACAGCCTGCACGTCGGGCATATCGTGCCGCTGATGATGATGCGCTGGTTCCAAAAATGCGGACACAAACCGTTGACTTTGGTCGGCGGCGCCACCGCACGCATCGGTGATCCTTCGGGTAAAGACAAGCTGCGGCCGTTTCTTTCCGAAGAAACGCTGGCGCATAATATTGAGGGGTTAAAAAAATCTTTCAGCAAATTCCTAAATTTCGGTGACGGCAAAAATGACGCCCGGATGGTGGATAACTGGGATTGGTTCAAAGACATCAATTATCTTGCTTTTCTGCGCGATATCGGCACCTACTATTCGGTTAACCGAATGCTGACCATGGACAGCGTCAAAAGCCGTCTTGACCGCGAACAGCCGATGAGCTTTTTGGAATTTAACTATATGTTGCTGCAAGGCTATGATTTTTGCGAGTTGTATCAAGAATACGGCTGCCGCGCCCAAATTGCCGGTTCCGACCAATGGGGAAACATCACTTCGGGAACTGAACTCGCCCGCCGCAAATATGATGTAGAACTGTTTGGCTTTACCAGCCCGATCATTACCGACTCCGCCGGCAAAAAAATGGGCAAATCCGAAGGCAACGCGGTCTGGATCAACGAAGACAAGCTGCCGGCCTATGACTACTATCAGTATTTTCGCAATATCGGCGATACGGAAGTGGGCAAATGCCTGCGTATTTACACCGATCTGCCGATAGATGAAATCCGCCGGCTGGAAGCTTTGAAAGATCAGGAAATCAACGAAGCAAAAAAAATCCTGGCTTTTGAAGCGACAAAGATCTGCCGCGGTCTTGATGAAGCAAAAGCCGCTGAAGAAACGGCAGTTAAGACATTTGAACAAGGCAGCATCGGCGGCGAACTGCCAACTTTGCAAAAATCAAACGTTGCCGGACTGTCGCTGCTTGATGCTTTTGTCGAAATCGGTTTTTGCGCCAGCAAAGGCGAAGTGCGCCGGCTGATCAAACAAAACGGTATTCGGGTTAACGACAAAGCCGTCAGCGATGAAAACTATGTTTTTTCGGCAGACGACCTTATCAACGGACAGATCAAAATTGCCCAAGGCAAAAAGAAATTCGGTCTTATCAAACAGGCGGATTGACAAAACCTGCCCGGTTTGATAAACTTTAGACTCTAAAAACTATTATTAATCAATTAGAAAAATTCATACATTATGAAAGATGCAAAAATTCAAAAAGTGATGACAAGCAACTCGCTTTACACACTCTTTTTCGCAGACGGCACTTCTCTTGAACTGTACAGGAGCCAATTTCGCGGCGTTACCCGACCCAAGGCCGGCGATATGTTCCGAATACAAGAAGAAACACAAGCCAACGGGAAAACTGTTTCCAAGTTTTTCCTCAACGGAAAGGAAGTCAAAAGTCAAGTTCTTTAATACCAATTCATTAACCAATTTAAATTTTTGTGCTATGTTTGAAAGAAATCTGACCATCGTTTCTGTTGAAAAACGGGACGATAAGTATGGTATTTGGCCGGAATTGTCCACACCGTTTTCACTGCCCTGTGTGCTTTTCGGCGATCGAAAACCGCAGCGCGGCGACAACATCCTGATCGAATGCGAAGGCGAAAGCATCGTCGGCGCCGTATTTAACGGAACCCGCATTCTCGGACCTTCTCGACCGTAAACCGGAAAATCTTTTCATTAAAGACTGCATACATAAAAGTATGCAGTCTTTTTTTGGGGGCATTGATCCCGGCCGCAAAAAGCTATTGACAAGCACGCAAAAAACGTTATATTACAGAAAAACTTGCGTTTAACACTAAAATTTTAAGAGTATAAAAACATGGCAAAAGCAATAAAAGTTAAAGTTAAAATGGAAAGCACTGCCGGTACCGGTACATTTTTCGTCGCTGAAAAAAATCCGAGAACCCATCCGGAAAAACTGTCCATGAAAAAATATGACAAGAAGTCAAAAAAACACGAAGAATTTGTTGAAAAGAAACTGAAGTAATTATCTTCCGAAAGATACAGTTTTTCAATGCCGGTTGTAAACAACCGGCATTTTTCGTTGTTTCCGATCCCTGTTCAACCAATAATGACGCAAAATACGGTGGACAAAAAGGCGTTTTTATCGTATATTGTTTATATAAACAATTATAAGCAGAATGTTCAGTCATGTGACTGTAGAAACAGTTATTGATCGTATCAGCGTTTTCCCTTATACTTTGGAGAACAAAAAGAAAAGGGCAGAATGCGTTATTCTCACAGAAGACAAAAAAAGATTTTCTTTCTTTGCAAATGTAGAGGGTAAATATTTTGATATGATCTTATTAACTCAAAATAAGGATGCGGTTCGTTTTGAGTACGATTGTGATGGTTCCTTGTTGAGATTCTTCCCAAACCAAACGATCGAATAATACGAGGCCTGGCTACCGAAAGCGCTTTCTGATCAGAAAGCGCTTTTTTGGGTATATAAAGCGGGTAAAAACTTTCCGCATTCATTTTGGATATTGACACAAAACGCCTTCCAAGGTATTTTGTCTAAGGAATATAATTATTAATTTAATCTATCATTTAAAATGAAAACGTTACTTGTATTTTTTGTGATTCTGGGGATTGCCATCGGCGCATTTGCTTTCAGCTTGTTCATGCCCATGGCGGCATCACTGGCACTCTTGTTTTATCTGCTGGTCGGCGGTTCTTTTGTTTACAGCTGTGTCCGCAACCGGAAACTGAGGACACAGTGGCAAAAAGCTCCCATTCTTGCGGATTCTCCGGAATTTGATGACTTCTTCTGGCATTTGACACTCGTTAACCAGGACTGGTACATCGAAAAAATTCTGCACAAAGAAGGACTGTTGCGGCTGATTGCAAAATATGAAGCCGAAATGACACAGATCTGGCAGGACAGCGAAACGGCAAGAGAAGAGAAAATCGAAAAAAGCAGTATCTGCCTGAAACGTATGAAATCGCTTTCCTATACGCTGGACTTTAATTATGGGTTAAGACCGTATTAACACACCGTTTTCCTGCTGCTTGTCTGTTTGCCGTGCGGGTTCTTTTTTTGACGAACGGAACTTATTTCGCTTTCTTTATCAGTCTGAAAAACAGATGCAAGCCTGTCGGAAGTCATTTTGCTCATCCTAAAGGGATAATATGGCCTTTGAGTTCCAACAGGACGAAGAAAACGAGCGTTATAACATTCGCGCTTTCGTCAATCAAACAACACCGCAGAAACATTTGCCGCAGTGTTCTATCAACACCTTCCCTCACGGAAGGTGTTTTTTTTATTTTTTCTCCCAATATGCGCAGACAAATTATTTGCGGCTGATAAAACGATTGTTTTCGAGATAAAAACGCCATGGCACATCTTTATATTCCTCCGCATAATCTATTCCGATACGCGGCGCAGCAACAATGGAGCCGGCCTTGTTGCCGGGACTGATCCAAACGGTGTTTCCGCCCAAATCAATCCCGTCATGTTCTTTTCTGGTGATTGCCAAAGCCTGACAAAGTTTACCGGGACCGGTTGTCAGATTAGTCAGAGCCTCGCATTTGCGGCGGCGGCGCATTACCTCAATACCGGCAACCGGTTCCAACGAACGGATCAAGATGGCATTGGCGGTTTCGGCCGGACCGGCCACCACATTAAACTGATTGTACATACCATACACAAAAAAGACATATGCGCAGCCACCCGGCCTGAACATAGTTGCCGTTCGCGGGGTTTTCTTATTCGGCCAAGCATGGCAGGCCTTATCGCAACTGCCGATATAAACCTCCAATTCGGTAATCTTTCCGGCCGCAAACTCACCGTCAACCCGGCTGCACAGATATGCCCCAAGCAGATGTCGTTTGGCCAATTTAAAAGCATCCTGCTGATAAACAAGCGGATCCAACCGTTCCGAAAAATCGATTTTATTCATACACTCCTCACCAAAATTTGGCTTATTTTAGTTCATTAGTTTTAAAATAACAATAAAATGCCGATTGTCGAAAAGAATGTTTTTTGTTTTTCCCTCTTGACTTCTGCTTTTATCTATATATATTGGCTTGCTCGATTTAATTATTGGATTATTATTAACAATTTAATTTATATGCATATGAACGAAAATTTATTGCTTATTACAATGTATCTGTGGGCTTTGGCCAACCTTGCCGTTTCTTTGTCCGTTATCCGTTATCGGCTTGTTAAAACGCCGTACCAGCAAAAACACTGGGCATTTAGGATCCGGACAAGTATGTTTTTGAATATCGGCGTTGCCGTCTTTGTCTGCAACGGCGCAGGGCAGCATATTTATCTGTGGCTGCTGCTTGTTGCAAATGTTTTGCTGGCGTCATGGAGCATCCGTTTTATACGTCGCAGTTATGAAGAAAAACTCAAAAACAAAAAACTGATGTTTCAAATTGCCCGGGTTAAACATAACACCGCTCACGGAACGGTAGAAATCGACGGAATCAGGTATCAGGCTTTTATTCCTCCGGTATGGCTCAAAGAATACCAGGATGAAAACGGAAGACTGTTTCCGGGAACTTATAAAAGATATCAGGTACAAACCGTACAAAAAGCGCGTTTTAAGCGTTTTGTGCCAACGGCATACGGCGCGGGCAACCGGTTGATGGTTGAACTCGGCTGATATCTAAAGACTGAAATTCAAGAAAGGGAGCGGCAGAACCGCCCCTTTTTATTTTTTTAATTTTTTCGAATGTTTCTTTTTTGCCCGCGGCAGCAGCCGGCGCAAGTCCTGCCGCCAACAGAAACGCCAGTTGCCGCGCAAATAATCGGCAGCGGTTTTGCCGGCATGGTCGGCAATATCTTGATCGGCGCCGAGAGCCGCCAATTTTTTAATATTCTTTGCCGAACGTCCATACGCGGCAGCGGCGGACAAGGCGGTCATTCCCTCAAAATTTTGATCATCAAGTTTGTTTCCTTTGTCCAAAAACAGATCAAGAATCGTTTCCTGATGATAAAAACAAGCCGCTATCATCAAAAGAGAACTTCCGTCTTCCATACGAACGTCAGGATCGGCGCCGGCTTTTAATAATTCGCTGATCACATCGGGAGAATTGCAGTAAAACAATGCCGCTATCAACGGATTTTTTAACAAATCCCCGCTTCCGTTAACCAGAGCCCCGGCTTCGATCAATGTTCGGATTACCGGCAGAGGACAACGTTGTGACAAAGCCGCCACCAGCGGCGGTCTGCCAAACTCACCGACATGGTTAACCTTAGCGCCCTCGGCCAGCAGACGTTTTATGATCGGCAAAGATGCCAACCGCCGGTTTTGTAGGGCCGAGTGCAGCGCCGCCGTTTTATCTTTTTGCTGCAAAAGCGAGCGCACGGCAGCTTTTTGCGCCATATAAAAAACAAGGCCGACAGCAACGGCGCTCACACATAAAAAAATAATCAATTCCATTTTTTACAATCCTTTGACGGCAATTGTAGAGTCCGGCACCACAATTTTAAAGCAAAAAATTAAAATATTGCTTTCTGCCGGCAATTGTGGTAGTTTTTCTGCAATATTTTAATTATTAACATTTTGCTTATGAAAAAAATTATCATTTTCAGACACGGTGACTATAATCACAACAGCGGACAACTTGACGTCGAGAGCGCAATGGAAATTTTCGCCCGGACAAAAATGATTCGGCAGCAAACCGGCTGTGCCGCCGTTATTTATGCTTCGCCGATCCTCCGATGTCAGCAAACAGCACAAGTTATTGCTCTGGCAATGGACAACGCCAAAATCGAAACGGAAGGGCTGCTGGCGGAATCTTTTCATGACGCGCAGTACCAATGCAAAAATAAGCTGATAGAACTGGCGAAAAATCAGGACAGCGACACTATTGCCGTCGTAACGCATTATCCGAACATAAAACTTATGTTCAATGCCAGTTTGCGGCCGGGGATGGAAATCACTTTTGAGGCCGAAAATTGGCAGCAGATTTTTGACAAGGCCGGCAGCAATTTTATTTCGCGCACGCCCGGTTTTTCCGAAGAACTTTTTGAGCGCTATTTTGCACCCGAATGTGAGGAAGGAGATGCCGAAAAATTGCAAACACTCGATTTTCTGAAAGGGCGTCTGTAAGACATAACCGCTAAACAAAAAGAGAGCCGAACCATAAAGGTTCCGCTCTTTTTTTTATCGGTTTAACGGCCGTTGCATGCTACCGACGGGCGAATTTGCCGGTCCGTTCGCGACGACGCCGCTTTTTCGGATTTTCCCGCATTTCTCCCTCAAACGGCGGGAAATACGGCACCAGTTCGTTGTTGAACTTCATGTTCACCCGCCAGCCGTGCGCATCCTGAGGATTGGGATCGCCGGCGCGGCGTTTTTCGCGAATCCGCATAAATTCGCCGATCGGCGCATAGTCGGGCATGTCTTCCGACATTCCCCGCAGGGTACCGGGCACATACCTCATCCGCGGCATCAACGACTGAGCCAGCAGCGCGTTGACCGGACCGCTGAAGGTCACTTCCGCCCCGTCACCGTCTTCCTTGTCCTGTATCAGATATTCGTATCCGCTGCAGGCGGTGATGATCCGCATATATCCCTGTCCGAGCAGCACCAGCGTGTTGTTTACCGAACGTCCGGGCTCCATGAGGGTGATATGACCGCATTCTTCGTCGCCGTCAATATTCCAGCGTTTGCCGTCGCCCATGCGGATTTTATACATCAGAACTTTGGTGGTCTGCGTAATTTCAAAGCGGAAAAAGCTTTGGGTGAATTCTTTCTTTTCCATACGATTGTTTTTAATTGGTTAATAATTCTGTTGACGAAATCAGTATAACCGCAAAAAATGCTTAAAGCAAGATTTTTGTCAAAATTTTAGACAGACAGAACTATTGCCATTCAATCGACACAATTTCCGGGATGCTGCAAAAACGTACCGGCAACACGCTGGTTCCCAAACCAACGGTGGTAATCAGGCGCCGGCCGGCCTCCTCTTTCAGCCCGCGCAGATATTTCTGCCCGGGAATTGGATATCGGCGCCCCCAAACCCGGGATATAAACCTGTCCGCCATGGGTATGACCGGCCAGTGTCATCACCGTTTGCCGGGGAACCTCGGGGAACACATCCGGCGAATGAGAAAGTAAAACCGCGGTTTTGCCGGCGCCGGACAAAGCCCGAACCACATTGGGGCGACCGGTTGACACATCTTCTACACCGCCCAGATAAAAAGAAATATTTTTATAATTAATCTGCCGTCCGTCATTTTGTAAAACCGTAATCCCGCGAGCGGCAAGTGCTGCCGCCATTTCTTTTTTGCCATACCAGTCATCATGATTGCCGAGCACGGCATAAATCCCGGCCGGGGCGGAAATCCGAGCCAGACCGGCGGCTATTTCTTCTGCCGGCATTGATACCGACCGCAAATGACCTTTGGCAAAATCGCCGCCCAAAAGCACTATATCCGGTTTTTCGGCATTGATGGCCGCCACAATTTTACGCAGCCTTTCCTTTGAACCCGGAGTCAGATGGAAATCGGAAGCAAAAACCATTTTCAACCCCTTCATGTCCGGCGCTTCCAGCTGATAGCGGCTGACCCGCAGCAGGCGCGGTTCCACCGCAAAAACCCATATCAGCAGCAAAGCTTCAATAAGCACCAGAGCCGTCAGCAGTTTCATCATTTATTATTTCTTTCCCCAAAGATTCGTATCATAAAATTTGACGACAGGATAATTCTCGGCCGAGGAAATTTCTTCATACTGCGGCCAAAAGCGCTCAAAACAGGCGCGATCGATCAAAAGCGAATCATCGTCTTCGGCATTGCGCGCAAGCACCCGGGCCAGCGCCGCTTCCCTGTCGCAGCGCAGCTGATGGAAAACGACGTCTTCGGTCAGGTTCCGCGCCCGTTCATACGCCCGGCGCCGCGCTTCCCTGCTCCAAAAACCGTAATCGAGAACAACATCGACACCGGCCGCCGCCACCTGTTCCGCCAATTGCCAGATCAACTCGTCAACCCTTGTCCAAGCGTGGCGGAATTCGTTTTCCGGCAAATCGCGCCCATAGAGTTTCCGCATCAATTCGTCATGGGTCAAACGCACTGCCGGCAGTTCCCGTTGCAGGCGACGCGCCAGAAAAGTTTTGCCAAACCCCATATAACCGACAATCAAATGAATCGAGGCCATTTTAACCATTGTCCCGCGCGGCAATTCGTTCCAGCTGCTGCCGGATCTCGCTATAGCGATCGGCCTTTAAATATTTTTGGCATCGTTTGAGCGTATCCGCCGCCGCCACAGCGGATGTCCGTTCCAAGTTGTATCCCTGCTGCAAAAACTTTTCAAGACAATAGTAGGTTCCCTGAACAGCCAAGCTGATCCCTACGGCATAGCCTACATATTTGAAATCAAACAAATGATAATAACCGCCTTCACTGTCAAACAAACAATAGGCAATAAACAAGCCCAATATCCAGATCAGCCCTTCTTTGACCATTCCGCGAAAGAAAAAAATGAACGGTCCGATGAGTAAAAACAGCCAGCTGAATCCCAGTCGAAGTTTTCGCGTTTTGCCGGTTTCCGGATTATAAAGGATCAGATTGCGCAAATCCGCCGCGCTTTCCCGTTTCGTGTCCATTTTCATTTTCCCTCATGATACAAAAACACCGATATTTGAAACATTATCAGTTCTTCGTTTGCCGATCAACCGCTTTTTTGAAAAAAACGGCTGACGACGAAAAATGATGACTTTTAAAAATTTTTCGGTTATAATGCAGGCCGTGTTTTAACAAAGACTAAAAACTGATGAAAAAAATTGTATCGGCCGAAGAAGCCGGAAAAATGATCCGTGAAAACTGCTCGCTGATGGTCGGCGGTTTTTTGCGCTGCGGGACACCCGTAAAAGTTATTGAAGAAATCATAAAAAATAAAACCGGCAATCTGACTCTGATTGCCAATGATACCAGTTATCCGGATTTTGACCGCGGAAGACTGATTGTCAACCGACTGGTGAAAAAGGCCATTGTCGGCCATATCGGCACCAATCCCGAAACCGTCCGCCAGATGAACGCAGGAGAATTGCAGGTGGAATTGGTACCTCTCGGCACACTGGCCGAAAGAATCCGCTGCGGCGGTGCAGGACTGGGCGGGGTATTGACGCCGACCGGTGTCGGGACGGTGGTAAGAAGGAAAAACCGTCATATTGAGCAAGACGGCCGCAAATATCTGCTGGAAAAACCGTTAAAAGCCGATGCCGCCCTGATCTACGGCGCTAAGGCCGATCGTTTCGGCAATTTGTTTCTTGACGGCACCACCCTCAATTTTAATCCGGTAATGGCGACAGCCGCTCAGACTGTTATTGCCGAAGTGGACGAGTTGTGTGAAGAGCCGCTTAACCCGGCCGAAATTACCATCCCGGGGATTTTTGTTGATTATATCGTTATGTGAGGAAAAAATGCTTTCTAAAGAACAATGCCGCGAAATTATTGCCCGCCGGGTTGCCGAAGAATTTGCCGAAGGTGATGTCATCACTTTGGGAATCGGCCTGCCGACAGAAGTCGCCAATTATATCCCGCATGATATACACGTTATTTTTCAGTCAGAAAACGGCTTGCTCGGCGTCGGTTGTCATGACCAAAATGCCGGCGACAATCCTAAAGTGACCAATGCCGGCGGCGTTGCCGTCACCACCAAACCGGGCGCCGTTTTTTTTGACTCGGTCACAGCCTTTACCATGATCCGCGGCGGCCATGTCAATGCTACCGTTTTGGGCGCTTTGCAGGTTGATGAAAAAGGCAACCTGGCCAACTGGATGATCCCCGGCGCCTTTGTTCCCGGCATGGGCGGTGCCATGGATCTGGTGGTCGGTGCCAAAAAAGTGATTATCGCTATGGAACACACCAGCAAAGGTGAGCCACGAATTGTCGAAAGATGCACGCTACCGTTAACGGCGGAAAATGAGGTTGACTTGATTGTAACCGAACGCGGTGTGATTGAAGTTACTCCCGAAGGATTGGTCCTAAAAGAAATAAATCCGATGTTTTCACTGGAAGAAGTGATTGCTTCGACCGGCGCCCGGCTGATCATTGATGAGCGCCTGAAACAATTGAATCTGCCGCAAGCGGTCTAAAAATTTTTGGCCTAAGCCGCGAAGGTACACAAAAAAAACGGGGAAAGCTCCCCGTTTTTTCATTTTTTGCCATCCAAATCTATTTTACCAGACGGATAATATCAACCTCAACATCAGTCGGTTTCATCATATGGGTATCAACCTCACCCTGAATTTCTACTTTATCATTGGGGCCGACGGTCAGACCGTTCCAGTCATCGTCGTCAATTTCGATTTTGATAGAGCCGCTGTCATCTTTAAAGATATATTCTTCATTACCAAGGCTGCTTTCAATATACCCCTGCAAAACGACATAGCTTTCATCGGGCATTTCCAGAGCTTCGGCCACTGTGGCGGCATTATTTTTGGCCGGGCCGGAGAACCCGGCCGATGCCGGCAGCGCAAAGCCGGCCAGCAGCAGCGCAGCAACAGCAAATTTCAAATTGTTCATGATAACCTCCTTAAATATAATTCTCATATAAGATATATCGGCAAAAAATAAAAACAACCACCTATTGATAATTTCTCACATTCGTTTTTAAAAGCAGAAAGCCTGACCGTCCGGTTAAGGACGACAGGCTTTCTTAAATTAAAGGAATCTCTCCCTTTCGGTAATCCCGGCACGCCACCACGAACTTCGATAGATGTCCATGATGTAGCTTTTGGGTTTAGTGATCGACCAGCCGTTTTCGGTGGTGTACACATGATTTTTACCGAAACTGTTCCTTCGGGCCGGAAAAACACTTCTTTCAATCAACCCGGAAGAAACTTCCGAAAAGATTCTTCGCTGTGCGATATCAATGTACTTGTTAGTACCGGTGACAGAAACGCCTAAACGCAACTCTACACCTTTGGCCGAACTTTCTTTGATAACGCACCATCGTAACCTTTTGCCCTTGGGGATATTAAAATATCGCCGCAAGAACACATAGCTGTTAAAGAATCTTTTTTCAC
>CABUAP010000013.1 GCA_902489675.1 uncultured Azospirillum sp.
TTAATATAAGTATTGCAATTTAGTTCGAGAACGGATGTTCTCTGGTTTTGAAATATTGCCCTTAACCTCCAATCGGGAGGAAGGTTGTTAATTGACTAAAGAAAGGAGCAGTATATGTTAAAAAAACACATCAAAAAACTTCTCGGACAACAACTTCTGTTATACCGTTGCCAACATTTGATAAAACTTCAAAATGCCGCAGAAGAAAGCAAAATTTCCTGGCAAAAGATTGATAAAGCAGAAATCGGCATCACACAAACATGGAATGTTTATCAAAAATTGCTGGATATTTATCACAAACAAATCAAAATCGAACTGATAGACATTCCGGCCGAAAACAATTTAGAAAAACAACTGCTGCCGACACAAAACTCTTGCCGGCACCATAATTTTGATGAAAAAAATCCTCCTTTTGTTGCAGCTAAAGAGCGGAAAAAAGTATAAGACAACAGAGCTTACAACGTCAAAAAAATAACTTGCCGCTCAACCGTCGGATGCAAAACCCCGCCGAAAAAATCGGCGGGGTGCATTATCAAAACGAATAATTATAAATCGGCAATGACAGCCATTGAAATAATCTCATCAGGCTGAGAAACCATACCGTTACCGCCGGTTCCGCGTTTGATCATATCCACATATTCCATACCGGCAGCCACTTCACCCCAAACCGTATATTGCCCGTTGAGCCACGGTGCCTCGGCAAAACAAATAAAAAACTGGCTGTCGGCAGAATCCGGATCCATCGCCCGCGCCATCGAAACCGTACCGCGCAGATGCGGACGACGGTTAAATTCCGCTTTCAGCTTTTTGCCGCTGCCGCCGGTTCCGGTACCGAAGGGACAACCGGTCTGCGCCATAAAACCATCAATCACCCGATGAAATTTCAAACCGTTATAAAATCCTGCCCGCACCAGTTCCTTAATCCGTGCCACATGATTCGGCGCGTCATCGGCAAACATCTCTATCACCACATCACCGCTTTTCAGCTTTAGCAGCAGTGCATTTTCCGCGTCCCTAACTTGATATTTGGCCTTTTCTTTTTTGGCACGAGCCGGACTTTTGGTCAGCTTTTTAGTATCGGCAGCTCCCAATCCCTTGGTATCGGCTTTAGCCAATTTGGCCGTTTCGGCATTTTTAAGCAATTTTGCCATCTCATTTCTCCTTAAATGTATCATCTGTTTATATATAGGGATCGGAGAGCCCGATAGCAAGCGGCTATTTCAAAACATAATCCACCCGTTCGGCATAATTTAGGCCGTGCGGATAATGCTTGCGGATTTTTTTCAACAAATCACGCATTCCTCTTCCGTTGGCAATCTGAATAGCCAATCCCGGCCGCGCATTCAACTCCAGCATCATCGGCCCCCGATATTTATCAAGCACAATATCGGCCCCCAAATATCCCAAACCGGTCATTTCATATCCTTTGGCGGCAATTTCCAAATGCTCCCGCCAAAAAGGAACCTGCAACTCCATTAAATCAGCGCCGGTATCGGGATGAAAACGGATCGGCCGGTCATGAGAAACTGCCGCCACCGCATGACCGGTACGGATATCAATGCCAACCCCGACTGCCCCCTGATGCAGATTAGCGCGTCCGCCGGACTCTTTAGTTGCCAGACGCATCATCGACAAAGCCGGAAACCCCTGATAAACAATAACCCGCACATCCGGAATCCCCTGATAGCTGAAATCTTGAAATTGATTTGAAAAATGTACCATTTCTTCCAACACGGCAACATCATATTTGCCGCCGAGAGAATAAAGCCCGCTCAAAATATTGGAAATATGCTGATACACTTCATTATAAGTCAAAACCTTTTCCGATGCAGTCACAAAATGCTGCTCATCATAGCTCTTAATCACCAAAACGCCTTTTCCGCCGCTGCCGTGCGCCGGTTTGATCACAAATTCATTGTAACCTTTCACCAGTTCCAAAAAACGGTCTACTTCGTTTTGGACATCAATCACCCCAATCAAGTGGGGCGTATTAATCCCGACGCCGGCGGCCAATTTCTTTGTCTGCACCTTGTCATCCACCAACGGATACAAACGCCGACTGTTGCTCTTGGCAATAATCTCATAGTTACGACGGTTCATCCCCAAAACGCCCGCTTCCCGCAGCTGTGAGGGCGTTGCAAAATGTTTCAAAAAGTTAAACATTTGTTTTTCCTTTTTTGGCGAGCGGGGCAAAACGTGTCAGTTCCGTCAAGCGATATCCCGTGTAAGTCCCCAATAGCATCACGACAAAAAGAATAACCAGATTAAACTCGTTAAAAGCAAACATGATGTGGCGGATATATTCATTGACAATCACAAAATAAGTAATTATCGCCACCAGCACGCTGTAGATAATTTCCTTAGTTGCGTTGGCCGCGCCGTCTTCCTCCCAAGTTATCGAAGCTCTTTCGATAATCCATGCCATAATGATAATCGGGAAAAACAGAGCCGAAGAAGCAATTTCCCATTTCCACTGATAGCCGACAATCGCCAACACCTGCATAATCAGGATCACAAAAATGACCACCGCCGAAATCCGCGGCACCAAAAGCAGATTAAGTCTGGACAACCCGGCTCTGATCAAAAGCCCGATGCCGAGAATAACCGAAAAACAAATCAGCCCCGGCCAAAATCCGGTTTTTACCAACGACATCGCAATCAGCATCGGCGTAAACGTTCCCATGGTCTGAATCCCCACCACATTGCGCATCAGAACCACCACCAAAATCGCCAGCGGAAAGATCATCAGCCATTTCAGCGTATTTTGTTCGTTCAAAGGCAGATTGTAAATCGAATAATCAAACCAACTGCGGCTGTGGGAAAGTTCCGCCCGGTGCCCGGCCATACGAAACGAAGAACGGATGGATTTCATCACCGAAAACTTGGTAATAGAGTCGGTTCCGCCTTCAACATCAACCAACGACTGGCTGCCGCGTTGAAAAATGATAAAATCGCTCGGAACACCTTTTTTACCGGTTTGCAGATTATAAATTTTCCACATTCCGTCAATATAAGCCTCTAGCATCACGTCCGGCACCAGTGTTTTTTTGCCTTCGGTCAACTTAATACCGCGCACCATGCGCGCCGGCACGTCATTTAAAGCCAAAAGATCAATCGCCGCCTGCGCCGTTGCCTTAGCCGTTCGGGGGGCGGGAACAAAAGACTGCACCGTTTCATCCGGCGGATTAAGATTAAACAACGCAATCACCTGCTGCGCAGCGTCGCCTTCCTGCTGTTTGGCCATTTCCAACAACTGCCCGGCCAAAACTGCCGTTTGTTCGTCCATAATCGGCTTTTGTGGTTTAGCCGGTTTTTCGGCAACGGTTTTTCCCCGACTGTCCACATTATCATAAAGTAAAACCCGATAATAGATATCTTGCAGTTTGCGCAGCGGCTTGGAGGTCATATCGATCCGGTCGCTTTTCTTCTCAATCTGATATTTGGGCGCAACAATATCTTCGTCCAAAATTTTAAAACCGGCTGTCGACAACGGACGCGCGATGGAAACACGGATATTTTCACCGTTTGGCATAAAACTGATATGTTCCTCCACCGTCCACACATCCGTTGTTTGGCGGGGCGTAAAATTAAATCCCCAATATTTTGTTTTATAGTATGCACTGTAACCGGCAAATACCAATGACAGCAAAAGACCAAGAGTTAAAACGGCTCTTACGGATTTTAATTTTTTCAGCATATGTGCCTCTGCAAATAGAATTTATTTTTAGCGCAAAACATTAGCCTGCGACGTATCAACCACAAAACGCCCGGTCAGAACATTACGGCCGATCAGCCCCTGATAATTAAAACGGTCACGGGCAGCAAGCGAAAACTCGGCCTTAACAATTTCATTCCCCATTTTAACATTCATCACCACAACAATCCGCTCTTCACTGACGTTGATGCGTTTGACCAACGGCTGGCGTTTAATTTTTTTCTCAAAACGGTATTTTTCGCCGGTTTCTCGGTTGATCAAATCAAATGCCACCCATTTTTCACCGTCTCTTTCAAAAGAAACGATATGATCGGCATCGACCGACGATGTTTCCGCACCGGTATCAATTCTCGACGGGAAAGGTGATTTCATCGGCAAAAAATAAACCGGCTCAACCTCACCGATTGTTTTCAGCGGCATTTTTTCCTGCACTTTCGGGGTTACGGTTTTAACGGTTTGGGCTTCAGATTTTGTTTCGGGCATTCTGACCTCCACCCCTGGCACGATTGCCGGCCGGACAGCCGTCTGATTTTGACAGGCGGCCAAAGGCAGCAACACTGCCGATAATAACATTGTTTTTAAAAAAATATTTGCCATATTGTATCTTCAATATATTGTTTTTAAGCTTTCTCTATTTACCTTTAAATTCATCTAAATGTAAAGTAAAAAAAACGAAATTATACTCACTTTTTTCGTGACTTTTGTCCTAAAAAAGACTATATTATACAAAAATAAGAATCAAAATCAGAATGAAAGAAAAGATGTTTCCGGAAAAGAAAATAAAAATCCTAAAAATAAAAATGCGCAAAGCTTTTTACAAAGCCCGCCGTTATGTCCTCGGCACGGCAATACTCGGTACTGTCGCTTCTTCGCCTGCCCAGCTCAACGGTCAGGTACGAACAAGCGTCAATGCTAATATCGGAAAGGCTCAAATCACTATTGCCGAAAGACGAGCTGCACTGGAACAGCGCAAACAGGATGCCTCTCTCTTGGCATACGGCAGAATGATTGAGGTCGATGTCGACAGCGAAGTCGCCGGCCGTGCCGAATGGGTAGTAAACGAATTTCTTGACGCATCTTCCAAACACCTGCAAGAGATAAAAAGAGCAACGGCTCAGGGCAGAAAAACCAGTTATGTCAAAAACAATTTTTTTGACGTTGTGTACCCTCGAGGCGGTTTATCGGGAAAAAACAATTACTGCATCACCGCTATCAACCGCGCCCTGATTGATGCCAACACTTTCGGCGATCTCAACAATGTGCTGCCCGAATATCGCAGCGAGGGCTTTAATGCGGTCGAATGCCGGCGTTTTGTCAACCACCTCAAACAAAAAGGCTTTGGCGACTGTATCAAACATGGCTACATTAATGTCAAAGACCTCGAAATCGGCGACATTATCATGACACCGCGCGGCGGCGGCCGTTATCATGCCACAACCTATATCGGCAACGGCAAAGTCCGCAGTTTCAACAACGACGGGGAGTGGCGCCTGAAAAAACAATCGGGGATTGTCATAAAAACAAAATCCATCACCGAAAAAGCCATCAAAAAGGAACTGGAAAGACAGGAATTGATCACCCCTGACAAAAGCCGCCAAGTAATCCCGCTGCAAAAAGCACAAAAAATGATGCAGATTTTATACAGCGGACGCGACCCGCATCGGCATATGGCCCTGCTGCTTGAACCCAGAATGGACAACCGATTGCTGGTAGATGCCCCGATAGAAAGAGCAGACAGCATCACCCTGTCCCGTTTCCGCAATATCCGGGAAATATAATAAAAAAGCCCCGTATCATACGGGGCTTTTTTATTATTGCCGAAATATCGACCGGACTTAAAAGAAGAAACTCGCACGCAGGCTGAATACTGTTCCGTAATCAGATTTCTGGTTAAGCGCCGGATCAATATAAAACTGAACATCCGGGGTAATTGTCACCCATTTGGATATCCCCCACGCCCAATAAGCTTCTATAACCTTCTCACTGTCATGTGCCAGTTTCTCGCCCACTGCTTTTTCATCAACCTTGTTATAGGCAAAAGCCAAACCGATTTGGTCAAGCGGATTGCGGTCAAGCGGATTGTCATAAACCATTCCGAGCACCCACGATTGATTAATTTCGGCAGTTGAACCGGATACCCCGTTAACACGACCGAATACGGTCAATTTATCACCGATTGCCTGACTGACATTAACAGACCAGCCGTTTGTCGTTTGTTTTTGCTCATTAACCCAAGGCTGATTATACAACAAAACCGAATACTGAGCCGCTCCCAGCCCTTTTATCGTCGGACTATATGCCACATAACCAAAGGTGGCGTAATGCTCATCATTCAAACTATTGACCCGCACGCTGATCCCGTCCACATTAGAGGCATCCTGCGCACCGACGGCAAATGTCCATTCAGCATTCGGTGTTGCCTGCAAATAAGCGCCGACGCCGGCCGTTGAATAAGTCGAACTCGCATTTTGCGACAATGCATAATTGATAAAATTGACCTGCTGATTAGAATCATAAGCCGTCCCGTCAAAATTAGAAATCGGGAACTGACCGGCTGCCACCGTCAGCCATTTCCAACTGCCGCCCAGCTGATAACTGTAATACAGTTCATTAAACGAATTTGACTTATCATCATAATCATTAATTTCGGTCGCCACACCGATATTGCTGCCGATTCTGGCCGCCTGCGAACCGCCGTAACGAGCAACCGTATAAGCAAAATTAAGTGTTCCGCTTCCGTATTCGTTATCAAACGTGGTCCAGGTAAAACTCGGAGAAATCAAAGTCTGATAAGCCGTTTTCCGCCCATTTGGCGCCCCGCGCTGCGGCATATAGGAAATATCAAGCGAATAATCAAAACCGTATTCTTTGTTCAAATAGTTTTTGAAATCACTATAATCCTCACCAAACCGGCTGAAAGTAAAATTACGCCGCCGATAAGCATCATCTACCCTCTTTTGAGCTCCCTGAGGCAGATCGCCGTTTTGGGCGTAGGCAGAAGGCACATAGGATAAAATACCGCTCACTAAACTGCCGGCCAACAAATAATATCTGATTTTCATGCTTTTTCCTCTCATCCGAAATTATTGATGTCCTTTTATTTATATACGAAAAATCAAAGATAAAGGACAAAGCTTCATTTTTATATCTTTAGTATGAACCCTGCTTGAAAATAACAGGCTGCCGATTACCTCATTAGCGTAAAACTTAAAAAACATTTTTTATAAGGAGAAATATTATGACCGAAGGCGTTCGTTATCCGACATTGGCATTTCAAACCGGCGGTGCCGGACAGGCAGATGAGGGTATTCCCCCGCAACCTTTTGAAACCTTCTGCTATGATTCCGCCCTGTTGCAGGCCAAAATCGAAAACTTTAACGTCATCCCCTACACTTCTGTTCTGCCCAAAGAATTGTTTGGCAACATCGTACCGGTTGACAAAGTCGTCAACCAGTTCAAACACGGTGCCGTTTTGGAAGTAATTATGGCCGGCAACGGCGCCGACCGTGATCAGCACAAAGCAATTGCCACCGGCGTCGGCGTTTGCTGGGGCAAAGATGCCAAAGGCGAATTGATCGGCGGCTGGGCTGCGGAATATGTTGAATATTTCGATACCTATATTGACGATGATATCGCCAAAACCCATTGCGAAATGTGGCTGAACCGCTCGCTTAACCATGAGCTGGAAATCCGCGGTGTGCAAAAACACAGCGAATTTCAGCTTTTCCACAATTACATCAATATCACGCAGCAGTTTGGCTACTGCCTGACATGCCTTGGCTTCCTCAATTTTGAACACGCGGAACCGGCCAAGGTATAATCAGCTTCGATGAAGACAGCCGAGCTAAAAAAATCTCGGTTGTTTTGAGAAGCTGATGCCGAACGTGAGGCGGAACAATCCATGAAAAACGGTTGCTTCGCCTCCTTTCGTAATCAAATCAATTTCATCAAGAGGATTTAACCATGAAGGACAAAACCAAACCTTCCGTTCCCGAAACACCGGCAGCATCAACCGGCGGTCTCGGCGTTTTTGCTTTGGCAGCAATCGTTGTCAGCTCCATGATCGGCGGCGGCATCTATTCCCTGCCTCAAAATATGGCGGTGCCGTTCTTCTTTCCTGGGTCATCACCGGATTCGGCGTCTATTTCATCGCTAACACTTTCCGCACTTTGTCGGTTGCCAAACCGGATCTCACCGCCGGCATTTATATGTACAGCCGCGAAGGCTTCGGCCCCTATGTCGGTTTTACCATCGGCTGGTCCTACTGGCTGTGTCAGATCTGCGGCAACGTCGGCTATGCGGTTATTACCATGGACGCTCTCAACTACTTCTTTCCGCCCTACTTTGCCGGCGGCAACAACCTGCTCTCCATTATCGGCGGCTCCATCCTGATTTGGGGATTTAATTTCTTGGTTCTGCGCGGAATCAAGCAGGCGACATTGGTCAATACTATCGGCACCATTGCCAAAATCGTGCCGTTGATTTTGTTTGTTATCATTCTTGCTTTTATTTTCCACATTGACCGCTTCGATTTCAATTTCTGGGGAGAAAACACCAAATCTCTCGGCGGCCTCAGCAGCCAGATCAAAAGCACCATGCTGGTTACTCTGTGGGCTTTTATCGGTATCGAAGGCGCCGTTGTCATGTCCAAACACGCCAAAAGCCCGCAAACTGTCGGCAGAGCGACCTTGCTCGGCTTTATCGGCTGTCTGGCTATCTATATCCTGCTCTCGCTCCTGCCTTTCGGCTATATGAGCCAAGCAGAACTTGCCGCCATCCCCAATCCTTCTACCGCCGGTATTTTGGAAAAAGCCATCGGCCGTTCAGGAGCCTGGTTGATGAACATCGGACTGCTGATTTCGGTTTTGACCAGCTGGCTCGCCTGGACGATGATCACGGCGCAAATTCCGCAGGCTGCGGCCGAAAACGGAACTTTCCCGAAAGAATTTGCCAAAGAAAACGAATATCAGGCGCCGTCTGTTTCTCTGTGGATCACCAGCGCTTTGATGCAGGCCATGATTTTGCTGGTCTACTTTTCCCACAACGCTTGGAATACCATGCTCAGCATCACCAGTGTCATGGTTTTGCCGGCCTATTTCTCAAGCTGTGCCTACTTGTGGAAAATCTGCGAAGACGGCGAATATCCGGCCAACGCTTACATCAAACGCTCCACCGCCTTGTTTTCTTCCATCATCGGCTCGTTTTACGCTCTGTGGCTGATCTATGCCGCCGGACTTAACTATCTGTTGATGGCGGTTATCTTCATGGCCATCGGCATTCCGGTTTTTGTTTGGGCCAGAAAGCAGTCTGCCCCCGAACAAAAAGCCTTTACCGTCGGTGAAGCGGCTCTTGCCTGTCTGATGGTGGTCATTGCCATCTGGGCAATCTATGCTTTCTCCCGTGGCATTGTCAACCTCAACGGCTGATAAGCCTCTTTAAATCACAAAACCCCGTATTCAATACGGGGTTTTTCGAAATATAAAAAAAAGAAAAAAGGAAAACGGCTTTTCACCGTTTTCCTTATCAACATTTCAACCATCCTAGAACTTGTTCAGCAACAGCTTAAAATCACCGGCCTTACCCCATCCTCGCATAACAAACTCGGCAATTGCGGCCGAAAACAGATCCTGAAAGGTCACCGTTCGGTCTGCCGATCGGAAATAGCGCCGGATTGAACGATAGCGGCGGCAGTGATGAAGCAGATACCACAAGCCGCGGCCAGCCAGTTTTTCTATCCGCGCCCGGCAACGGTTAAGGAACCTAAGATTTTTGGCAATAAGCTTTCTCATCCGTTCATCGGGGATGAAAAACACCATTTCTTTGAGCAACGCCCAATCGGTTTTAAAATCGGGCCAGTTGCAAAACGAAGCGCCGATCAGCGGATCCGTTCCCAAAATATTCCCGGTGTTATACGCCTGATTGCTCATGATGTAGCTCTCGGTCATCTTGGCGCAGAGAAGCTGCTTGATACACTCGGCGAAACGACGCACAAAATTTTCTTTGTTCTGCTCTTGAAGCACTAAACCAAACTCACCGAGTTCACTCAGTTGAAATATGTATGTTCCCATAAATAATTAAATTAAAAATTAACGTTACGGAAATGATACGCCGATTAGACAAAAAGTCAACCGTTATATTTTCTGTCAAACTTATTTTTCTTCCCGCAGCTCGGCAGCAGACAGGTTAATCCCGTAAAAATCATTATGCCCGTGGTTATTATCCGGCACTCTCATATCCTTGGGCACCATCAGCACAATGCTGCTTCCGCCAGCCAAACCTGCCGGTAGCTTTTCAAATTCCCGCAACAAAACGTACATTCTGAAAGCATCATACCTAAACGGGTTCTGATACTCTTTCGGCGACGTTCCACTCAAAAAGGAATACCCCGCCGCCTTAATCCTGGCAATATCGTCCCGGCTGACTTTTCTGATTTTCCCTTCTTTGATCAATTGTTCCAGCCCGGCATCCTCGGGCGGGATGTCCAAAACCAGAAATTCGCCGTCAACAATCTGCGGATCATATTCGTAGGCAGACCAATCTTTTTCTTCGCCCACAACCGGCTTATCCAAAACTTGCACGTTTTTCAGCCCGATGTTCAGCTCTTCGACCGCCTCGACAATTTCGTCTTTGTCAAAATGATAATTCAAACAACGGTCATCACTGTCATTCATATGGTTACCGTTGCGGTTTTTGGTCTGCACGCCGGCTTTCATGCCGCGGATCATCTGTTCATAATGCCCGCCGGCCAAAACCGCCCGCAAATCCGTCTGCGGCGTGGTATAAATGTTCCAGATAACAGGACGGTACGAAGACAGCAGCATCACCACACATTTGCCCGGCCGGTTGATTTTAACATCTGCCGAATAAGTAAGGTTCTGCTCGCTGATGAACAGATTTTTTTCCTCGCGCAGCCCGCCGTCAGAGCTGTAAGCATAGACTTCGCAATCGTCGTCAATGTTTTTCAACTGGCAGCGAAGCGGTTCTTTTTCTTTATATTTTTCGGAATACTGCCGGCCTTTGAACCATTTGTCCGCATAGTCAAAAGCTTTCAGCAGACAAGCGCGGTTTTGGCATCCCCGCAGCCGATAAACGGTATAAACGGTAAAAATGTCGGCAATATTCTTTTCTTCCGCACCGGTCACGGCCGCAGCCGCCTCTTTAACCGCCTGATTTTTGGCTCTCAGCTCATCATCGGCACAAATAACCTTTTCGGTCAGATTTTGCGGCCGGTTACAATCGGCTAATTGCGATTTTTCTTTCAACGGCAGCATCATATAAGCTTTGGAAAACATATCCGGCTTTCTCGCCATACCGGTAAAGGTCTGGCCAAGTTTCAGATCTGCCGGCGGCACCACCCCGGGCGCGAGAAAAACATTTTCATGCTCGGCACCGGCCGGAAGGCTGTCAACCGGAGCGGTCAAACATATCCTCCGGCACCCGAGGTGCCGTATTGATAAATAAATTTGTAATCGGAAGTTTTAAGGTAAAAATTCTCATTATCCAGATTAACCACACCGTCTGCCTTCATTTGTTCCAAATCGGCATCCGTAAGCCGCCGTGCCTTGCCGGCGGCAATCAGCTGGTTCCAGCCTTCCTCGCGCGGACGCAGCCCCTCAACCTGATTGATACCGGCAAAACGATCCGACACCGCATATTCGGACAACGGCGCGTTATCGCCGATCTTGCCGTCATAAACCATATTGATCCGATCGGCCGCAATATTATGACGGGCAAAAAATTCTGCCGCTTTATCCGATGCAATATAACGGTTAAAACAAAGCTCTGCGTTTTTAGCCATATCTGTATTCAAACCGATAATCACTTCCGTTTTTTCAGGATAACCGCGCACTGCCTGATTATCATCGGCACCGACAAAAATTTTCCGAAGATCAGTGTCTTTGGTCGCCTGAATATTCCATACCCTCGCATATTGAGAAGACAGGAACAAATAAACACACTTATGCGGACGGTTGATTTTCAAACTGCTTTCAAAGGTATAATATTTTTGGGAAATGGAAAAGTTCCGGCTTCTGTTGGTGGTGTCTTGATCACTATACACATAAATCTCGCATCCGTCCGGAATCTGCAAAACCCGGCATTGTCTTGCCCGTCCGTATTCCGAAAGCGCCTGCTTATACGCCCGGTAGCCCTCTGTCAGACATTTTTCGTCCCGGCATTTCTCCAGTTGCTGATTTTCGGCTCTCATCCGCGACAAAACACTGTCATAAAATTCAACTTCGGCCGCTGCTTCCTCTTTTGCCGCCGCCAGCGCCGCCGGTTCACCGCCCGTCGGCTCCTGCTGTTTCAGTTCCGACAGTTTTTTCCTGGCCTGCGCCGCCCGTTCGGCAAACATATCTTCCGCCCGCCGCACTTCGTTATTCAACTTCTTCAGCGCGGGAGACAGACAAACATACTGTTCCGTTGTCGAAGTAAGCACATTTTTGTTGCAATCTACCGATGCCGAAACATTTCCCGCCGCCGGCAGCATCAAAGCCAGAGCTAAAAACACCATCCGAGTTTTCATAAACCGTTCCTTTCCCAATTATTTTTAATATTCAGAAGTCTACAACCTTTCAGGCAATAAAGCAAAAAAATTATTTTTCCCGACCGTGACGATAAAGCTTGCGGTAATTTCCGCAATCGATTAAACTTGTCGGCTGTCAAAGGAAAACAATATGCAGGAAATGATACCGGAATTTACCGTCAGCGAAATCTCGTTTGCCATCAAACGCACCATGGAAAATACTTTTGCCCATGTGCGCGTCAAAGGCGAAATCTTTGGCTGCAAACGTGCGGATTCCGGGCATTATTACCTGTCGCTCAAAGACGAAAACGCCAACCTTTCCGCCGTCTGCTGGAAAGGCGTGGCCTCAGGGCTTGCCGTCAAACCCGAAGACGGGCTTGAAGTAACGGCAACCGGAAGAATCACCACTTTTGCCGGCAAAAGCAGTTACCAATTGGTGATCGAACAGATGGAAGTTGCCGGCACCGGTGCACTGCTCAAACTGCTGGAAGAACGCAAACAAAAATTTGCCGCCGAGGGGCTGTTTGACCCGGCACATAAAAAAACAATCCCTTTTCTGCCGCGGGTCATCGGTGTGGTCACCAGCCCGACCGGCGCCGTCATTCGCGATATTATTCACCGGGTTACCGACCGCTTTCCCTCCCGCATCATCATTTGGCCGACACTTGTTCAAGGCGAAGGCGCAGCCGAACAAATCGCCGCGGCGGTCAACGGCTTCAACCGCCTGCCGGTGGACGGCCCGGTTCCCCGTCCCGACCTGCTGATCGTCGCCCGCGGCGGCGGCTCGCTGGAAGACCTTTGGTGTTTTAATGAAGAAAATGTCATCCGCGCGGTCTACGATTCCGAAATTCCGCTGATTTCCGCCGTCGGACACGAAACTGATACCATGCTGATCGATTTTGTTTCCGACCTGCGCGCGCCCACACCGACCGGCGCTGCCGAATTTGCCGTTCCGGTCAAAAGCGAACTGGAGGCAAGGATTCTCACGTTGCAGAGCCGCATGGTCAGCGCTTGCAGCCGCTATTTTCAGGAACGCCGCAGCCTGCTTGACGGTCTTAAACGAGGCATCCCCAATCTGGAACAGATTTTGCTCGAAAACACCCAAAAACTGGATGACCGAGCCGAACGCCTGCGCATAAGTTTTAAAAATTATCTGGAAAACCGACAAAACCAGCTTAATTTAAATAAAATTAAACCATTTTACATTACCAACATATTTGAGAAAAAAGCAGAAACTTTGCAAAATCTCAATCTTCGGCTCCAATCCGTTTCGGTAGAATCGGTTTTGAAACGAGGTTTTGCCTGGGTCCGAAACGGACGGCATCAAACTGTTGCCGATGCCGCCGAGGCCAAAAAACATAACAATCTGGAGATCATATTTGCCGACGGCTCCGTTAAAGTCCGTCCGATTGTGAGGAAAAATGAATTACAAGGCGATTTGTTTGACAATCTGTTTGCTGACAGCGGCAGCAAGTAATGCCGACGCCACCGAGCTTTGCGGCGATTTCAAACAGGGGGAAATCATTACCGGCCGGGTTACCGATAACGCCGAAGCCGTTATTTTCAACGACAAAAACTATCCGGTAACCGAAGACGGTTACTTCATCCTTGCCTTCAGCCGCGACCAAAAAGCGCAGGCCGACCTTTTTCTGCAATATCCTGACGGCAAAAAAGAACTCTGCCGGCTGCCGATCCAAACCTATGACTGGGATATCCAGCGCATCAACGGCATCCCGCAGTCTAAAGTAACCCCCGATTCTTCGCATGATGCCGAAATCCGACGCGAACAAAAAGACGTACGCCGCTCTTTGACCGTCATGCAGCCGGGTGACTATTGGCGCGAGGGATTTATCCTGCCGGTTTACGGACGGATCAGCGGCGAATTCGGCAATCAACGGATCTTCAACGGTACCCCAAAAAGCCCCCACAGCGGCACCGATATCGCTGCACCGGAAGGAACAGTGGTTAAAGCTTCGGGCAGCGGCAAAGTTATTTTAAGCGGCAAAAACTATTTTTATACCGGCAACATGGTCATCATCGACCACGGACAAGGACTGCAAACAATTTACGCTCACCTCAAAGAAGCCAAAGTCAAGGCCGGCGAAACCGTTAAAAAAGGACAGGTTATCGGCTTGGTTGGCCATACCGGCCGCGCAACCGGCCCTCACCTGCACTGGGGCGCCTCCTTAAACAATGTGCGTTTCCGCCCGCACTCACTCCTAAATCTCAACCAAAAGAAATGTCGGAACATAACCACCGCCAAGAAAACGGACTAAAAACATGACCAACCTGCAGATTATCATTCTTTCCGCCCTTCAGGGTTTTACCGAATTTTTACCGGTCAGCTCATCCGGGCATCTCATTTTGCTTTCTAAATTCACCTCCTTTCCCGATCAGGGGCTGGAGATTGATATTGCCGTCCATGTCGGCTCAATCTTGGCGGTCATGATTTATTTTTACCGTGATATTCTGGATATGTGCTATGGCCTGGTCAATACTCTGTTCAGCCGCTTTCCGGCAATTAAAAATTTTTATCTGCGCAAAGCCTCTGCCGCCGCCAAAGACTTTATTTTAAACAAACTGCCTGCCGCCAACACCAAACTGCTGCTGATGCTCGTTGTCGGCACGGTTCCGGCAGTTATTTTCGGGCTTTGCCTGCACCACTTCGGCATGGAATGGCTGCGCAGCACCAAAATCATCGGCTGGAATATTCTCCTGTTCGGTATCCTGCTGTGGATCGCCGACCGTTTTCAGCCGGCAAAACGCAGCATCGCCGACATGACTTATAAAGACGCCTTTTTGATCGGTCTGGCTCAATGCTTGGCCATGATACCCGGCACCAGCCGTTCCGGCATCACCATCACCGCCAGCCGTTTCCTAAAATTGGAACGCCGCGAAGCCGCCAAATTCTGTATGCTGCTTTCGGTTCCCGCCATTGCCGGCGCAGGCCTTCTGGTTGCAGTCGAAATCTGGCAAAGCGGCAATTACGAAAACCTGCACTATGCCCTAAGCGGGATCGGCTATTCTTTTATAGCCTCAATCGCCGCCATTTTTATCATGATGAAATGGCTGAAAAATTATACTTTCCTGCCGTTTGTCATTTACCGCGTCGGCTTAGGAATCTTTTTGTTGCTCCACTCATACGGATATATATAATCAGACACTTTCCCCCCCCCTACGGCAAAGATAACACCGATAGTTATTCTTAATCCATAATCTGCTGCTCCACTCATACGTAACTTGCAATTGTAAAAACCCAGACAATACAGGCAGTGACAAATATCAGTAAAGACGTAATCAGGAAAATAGAATCTTTTTGCGAAAGTGGTTCTTGTTTTATAGTTTTGCGGACGAA
>CABUAP010000014.1 GCA_902489675.1 uncultured Azospirillum sp.
TTTTGAACAAATTCAAACCGCTGCGGACGAAGCGATAAAATATGCCAAAGAAAAAGTAACCAAATTAAAAGCAAGCATTAGTTCATACTTTTCCAAACGCAAAAATACGGCGGAAAAAGTGCCCGGTACCAAGCAGTTTGCTGAAGAAACATCTGTAGATATTTATGATGCTGCGGCTGTGCAGGCGGCGGTTAATGAACTCTTTTTGCAGTATCCGTCCGCCGATACCAGAGTAAATCGATTTTATGAAAAAGAAGCTGCCGAATTTTACTATGATACAATGATCGAAATTCAGACGGCGGCCAAAAAGCTGGAAGGACAGCTAAACAGCCTGCGAACCGAAGTCGATGAGTTCGCGAAAACGGCGGTCGCACCGTCGGGCGGCGGAACCGGCGCAATGTCTTCGTCGGATGAAAACGGCAACTACTATAACCTTTATCTAGCGCATAAGAAGTTTAATGACGTGCTGAAAGTCACCGAAGAGGTAATGGCGCTTTATTCTCAATATTATGTTGCCCGTGCGATCTATCGTAAATCGATTTTGCCGGCTCCTTATCAGGAAGATACCAAGGATACGGAAAGCAAAACGACGGCGGCCAGTTATTATCACAGCACGGTTGCTTTTGCCCAATTTGTCAGCGGCAGCAGCGCTTCCGAAGAAGTGGCCGATGATGATGCAGATGAGGGGACTGCTCCCACTTATACTCAAGTTGATTTTTCGATACCTACTGCGCCCGAAGCAAAGTCGTTGATGGCCGGCAGTGAGAAAGAACTGGCCGATTTGGGCGTAATTTCCGAATCGCAGCGGCTGCTGAATACGGCGATCAAAGCCCATAATACGATTCGCCTGCTGCCGTCTTATCGCAATATTTTCCAGCAATATGAACTGTTTAAGCAAATGCACGATAAAGCGTCGGAAACGGTTGCCGTTTCCGACCAATGTGTCGTTCAATATCTGGGGCGCCGTTATGATCAGCCGGAAAAAGTTTGGTACGGTACAACGACGGCGCCGCAAAACCCGACGGACTATGATCAACGCACGGGACTTTCCGGCTGGGCAGTGGCAGCTTATCAGGTCGCCAATGCCGATAAGAGCGCCGGGCTTGATACAGATTCTTTTGCAACGCTTGATCTTGGTGTGGAAAGCGACAGCAGCAATCTTGGCAACCTTGATGAAATCAGCGATAAGGCTGCTCAGATAGATTCGGCCAATGCGCTTGCCAGCCCGAGTAAGGAGAAGGAATTTTCCGACGCTGCTCGCGAAGTAGAATTGGTTACTTGGCAGATCGGCGCGCAGGCGGCCAAAATTTTGGCGGAAGATCAATATTCGGCTAATCCGGTTTACGGAAAAGCGGCCAATCCTTATCCGTTGTGGCAAGATCAAAAGAGTTTTTACAATCAGTATATCGACAATAAATACGAGAATATGAAAACTTATATCCGCAATTTGGACTTGACCTCTGTTGCGCTGAAAATAGCACAGCTCATCAATGACGACAGAGAAGACGGAACCGCAAAAAGTGCGGCAGAGCGCGGATTGCAGAAACTTTCGGCCTATATATCCAAAAACGGAACCGACGGTTCTGCCGATAACGGTTTGGTTAACGAAAAAATGTCGGCGATCGCTAAAATTGACAGCGCGCTCAATGCTGCGCTCAAACCACATCAGTCATCCAAAGAACGCTTGCTGGCCGAGTTGGATAAGGTTGCGGCCAAAATCAGCGAACTAAATGATCAGATCAGTCTGGCTGATTCCGAAACCGCTGCCGGCAACGCCAAAGTGGAAAGTTCGCATAACAATATCAAATTGATGAATGACCGCGGAACCACCGATGATTCTGTTCTGTATACAATGGCACGGAGTGATTTTTCCGAGGGCAGCAAACAGGTGACCGAAAATATGGCAATTGCATCGCAGCTGCGGGTCGAGGTTAAGAAATATGAGCAGCAACGCGATGAATTGAATAAAAAAATTGATGCGGTAGATGAAAAAATCGCCTCGATTGAGGAAGATTATTTAAATCGAAAATCAGCGGTTGAAGCCCAATATGATGCCAAAATGGCCAGTGCTGCCGCCGGCGCCAAAGCGCCGACATTAGCGGCATTGGTTGATAAAATAGAGATTAGCAGTTTTGGCCTGAGCGGCGTTGTGTCCGAGGCAGACAGTCTGGTTTCTTCGGCCAAAAGCTATGCAATCAAGCTGATCGACAAAGCGCATCAGGATATGTATAACCTTGGTGACGGTTTGTATGAAACAAGAAACAACCGGGTAGTTGTCAAACGCCATCAGGAACTGATTAAGAGCTTAAAGAATATGCCGCGCGAACAGTTCATCCGTTCGGCAATGTCGGCGGTCAGTGACGGCGGCGCCTCGGCAATTGCTTCGTTAATGTCCGGCGCGTTGACTTCGGCAATAACGGAAGGCATTTGCAGTAAAGCCTCTTGCAACACCGCAGACAAAGAATATTTTGTCGGCCTGCAGGCCAAACCGCGTGATTTTTCGGCACCGAAAGCCCCGGAATTTGAACATTATCCGTCACCGCGCGATATTGTCCATTTTGACGCAACAGACTACAAAAATATGTCTAAAACCAAAGACGGTCTTGTTTCTAAAACCTCGTTTTTGGAATATGGCGGAGAAATTCCCGAAATCTGGCGGCAAATGCTGGCTGACGACGCGTTTGTCGAAAGAGGGCTGAATCTGAGCTCTCTGCTTGAGCAGGGCGGGGAAAGCAAATATCTGATGCGCGGTGCTCTTTATCCGTGCCGGCTCGGAAAATATACAATTGACGTTGCGGCCTCCAAAGTTGACTTGTCCCAAACCAGCGGGCAATATTTGGTCAGCCCTAATGCTTCGCCGAAAATCCCTACCTGTCAGGATATCTCGGTTAAAGGCACTTTATACTATACGGTAACGGATCTGGAATTGGATGAAAGTGTCCGCGCCGGCAGTCAGAAAACACCGGCAGTAGTTTCGCCGAGCGAGTTAGGCACGCTTTTGGTCTATACCGACGGCAAACTGCGTTTTAACGATGCGGCTTATAACGTATATGAGCGGATGCTGGAGCTGGAGGATAAGGCAAACAGCGATAACTTCAAATACGAGGTGCGCGACAATGTGTACCAAAAGTCTATGTATGCTCATAACCAAATCGGCAATTTCCTGCACTTTGTGGATAAGGAAAACAGTATTCGCAAAAACGTGGATGAGCTGAAATTGAGTATTGACGATGCCAGAAAGACCATTAAGGAAATGCTGGCGGAAATGGGGTTCAAACTCAATGACAACTTTAATCTTGCCAACGATGATGAATATGCTTATATTCGCAATAAACTGATTGAATATAAGAGCAATCTTGTCGGACAGGCTGCATCGGAAATTTCGACCGTAAATAATGCAAACCCGGTGGTTAAAGAGCGTTATGACAAGGTTGAAAACACCCGAGCGGCATTGGTTCAGGATAAAGATGCTCTGATTAACCTGAACAATTCGACCGCAGCCGGCAGTTCCTTAAGCGAAGCAATCATCAGTGAAAAGGCCAATCAGGAAGTGATGGCGAAGTCGCAGCAGGAAGCGCTTGACGCAATCCGCAAAGAAATAAATAATTTTGAAAAGCCGCTTTGCGCTGCATATTAAAAGAAAGTGAGAAATGAACAAATTCAGTAAAATTCTTGAAGGCAGCAAAATCCTTGCCATTACCGACAAAAGCGGGAAAGAATATCATTTTATCGGAGCCAGAGAGCGGGAAAAAGTCGGTGCCAAAATGACTTATTATCTTTGGCTTTCCCGCTTTTTTATCGTCACATCGGCAGCATCGCTGCTGCTGTTTCTCGCCGCCTCCCTTTCTTTGTTCAATTTGGCGCCGCAGGTAACGGTTGAGCCTTTCCTGATTATAGATCAGAGTTCTTCCGACGAAATTGTTCGTTACGAGCCGATTGCTTATGATATGGCATCTAAAAAAATGATGATGGAAACCTTTGTCCGTCAATATGTTTTGTACCGCAATACCATTATTAACGATGAGCGGGAAATGATGGTTCGCTGGTATGCCGGCGGTATTTTGAACTATTTGTCCGCGCCGCTGGTTTTTAATGAATTTAGCAAATACAGAGAAGGTATTTGGAAAGATATTACCGATAACCAGACCAGTCAGGAAGTGGAAATCATTTCCATCGGCCGCGTCGGCGGTGAAAAAAGCCCGGTTTGGAAAGTAGATTTTAAAACTTACGAAGTTTCTGCCCGCCGCCGCAATACGGAAACCGGTGCGCTGTTTCTCCGCGTTCACTACTGGACGGCATCCGTCACTTCCTATTTTATCCCCGAACGGGCGTTTATGGGGCGTCGTCTGCTGAATCCTCTCGGCTTTACGGTAACCAGATATTCTCAAAGCGAAGTGGAATTCTTGTAAATTTATTAACCATTTTGTTTTATAAAGTGGTTAGATTAGAGTTTATTTAAAAAATGTAGACTTTTGTGAAAAAAAAGTTTAACTTCAATATATCTTATCAAGAACGAGGATATTTCGATGTATAAAAGTGTAATGTTGGTTCTGCTTCTCTTGCTGCTTTCCGCCTGCGGACTGTTCGGTTCGTATTATGAGCCGGAACCGGTAGGTATCGGCCGCGCTTCCGACGAACTGAAACTTTCTCCTTGCGCCTGTATGCAGGTTGAGCTGCCGAAAATGCTGCCCGACTGGTTTGTTGAAACAATCTGAGGAAAGTTGCCGGTAAATAATCAAAATCAGCGCCTTTTGGCCGGCCGCGGCAGACGTCCCGGCGCCTCGGCGGCATCCTCATCTCAGGATGCTTTTGTTGCCAACGTTGCCGAAAAACGCTATCTGTGGACGGCTCGGGCTTTTGCGATTATTACCGCTGTCAGCCTGTGTTGCAATATTGTTTTGCTGTTGGCGATCGCTCAGGTCATTCCTCTTTACCGGGTGGAACCGTTTTTACTGACATTTCAGAATAAACAAGAGCAGGTATATAATATCCAGCCGGTTAACCGGGCTATGGAAGATGAAAAAGAAATTACCGAAGTTTTTGTTCGGGAATATGTTTTGCTGCGCAGCTCTTTTAATCGTGACATTCCGGAAGTGGAAGCTCGTTGGATGCCGGGCGGGATGATTGAGGAAATGTCCAGTCCTTCGGTTTATAAAGATTTTGTTGACAATACAGCCAATCGTGCGCTGGAGTTGATCCGCTCCCGGCAGATGATTCGTGATGTGCGGATTATGACGGTAAATGAATTGGGGTCGGGTATCTGGCAGGTGGAATATGAAACGCGTGATATGTATCCGGATTCCAAAGCGCCGGAGATCAACTACTGGACAGCCAGTCTGAAAGTCGGCTACCGCAGCAAAAGAGTGAAATTTAAAGGAAGATTAAAAAATCCGGTCGGCTTTACGGTGTACCAATACTCGCTGACTTACAACAAAGTAAAATAAGGTGGATAAAGATAATGTTATCAAAGTCTGTAAAAATAAGTATCTTAAGTTTGTTTGCCGTCGCCTTTGCCTCAGAAGCTTTCGCTCAGGCCACAATCAACAGTATGGATCAAAATGCCGATCAATCGCAGGGGCAGTATCAGCCGATGGATATGGGTTATGCCGGTTTTAACTCTCTCGGCATGATGCAGAGCGCTTGGCTGGATCCGCTGCAAAACCTTGGTGAAGGACAAAGTAAGCCGGCTTATTCCAAATACTATTGGTCGCCGGATCTGGTTTTGCCGCTTCGTCTGCGCGAAGGTATGATTACTTTGTTGAACTTCCCCGAATGGGAAATGATTGAAGATATATATATCGGCGATAATGCAACGTTTGACGGTCAGATTTCGGGGCCGAACACTTTGCTTCTTTATCCCCGCAAAGGCGCCAATGTCGGTGTTGATACCAACATTATCGTTTTCGGCCGTTCCGGCAACCGCTATGTGTTTTATGTCCGCAGCGAAGGGGTTAATACCGAACGTTTGACCAACGCCATTGTTGATATTGACGTAATTGACGGTGCCGGTTCTTCCGGCGGTGCGGGAACGCTTGGTTCCGGCGGTTCTTCCTCCGGCCGGGTCAATGCCAGCAAATATTACGGTAACGGCGGCAAGTCGGTCGATTCTACTTTTACCAAAAGATTTCAGAAAAACGACTGGATCAAGAGTATCCCGTTAGATCCGACCCAGTTCCGTTTTGATGTTGAAGTTTATGTCCCTAACCCGGAAGATGTTGTTATTGCGCCGGAACGCGTATGGCGGGATGATATCTTCACCTATATCGATTTGGGCGAAAAGGCTCTGAATATGACGCAGCGTCCGATCGTGACCCTGATTGTGGAGCGCGTTGAAGTCCCGGTTGGTTTCCGTACCAAAGGACCGAACAACCGCCTGATCATTGTTGAAGCGATTGGCGATATGGTTATGCGAAACGGCAAACGTATTGTCTGCCTGAAACTTCGCAGATCAGATTCGGTTGGTTTGGACAATATCAGTTATGCCGACGATATTACCGACAAAGAATGGGATGTTCCCGGCGCATTGCCTGCCGACAAACGCGGCAAAGGCGGTTCTGCCAGCTATCCGGAAGGTTTTGGCAGCAATTATGTCGAAGGGCAGGTCGATATCAATGCCGGTTCTTCCGAGATGATTGTTCCCGAATACAGCGGCGGCAATAACGGCGAAGGCGTTACCATTCGCTATAAAGCCGGCGGAGCTTTCGGTGCGGGTGCCGGCGGTGACGGCCAAGGCGGCGATTTTGACTATTCCAAAATGCGTCGAATCAAAAATACGCAGGAATTTGATACGGCGGCCAGCAGCTTAGCCAGTCAGTATCGCTACGGTTCGGGGTTTGCCGACGGAGGTTCCAATATCTCAATTGAACTCGGTACCGATGCCAATGTGGATAATTTAGAGAATCTGTGGGATAATTTGTCCTCTAAATATTCTAAAATTTTGAAGAACTATGACCCGTTCTTCTCTGTTGACGCACCGGCGGACGGACAAGGTAAAGAATTGTTCCATCTGCGGATCGGACCTGTCAAAACGCTTGATGAAGGTGACAGTGTGTGCAGCAAACTGGGTAGAAACGGTGTCTTTTGCAGCGTAGTCAGGACCCAATGAGTAAAGAAGTTTTAACACACTCTGAAAGCTATATCAAAAAAACCAACCGCATAATTCTTGCGGTTGGTATTACTTCTTTCGTTGTTTTTCTTTTCGGTTTGTATCTTTTGTTTTCAAGTGACGAGCCGATTGAAGAATATGAAGAACCGGTGTTTACCGATAATGATGACGCTTTAAATGTAACCGACAACACTCCGGTGCAGGAAAGTATCGAATTCAGCACCGTTAATGATACGGAAGTACCGCTGACGGCAACGCCAAATCCGGTTCCCCTCGGTCAGGTGGTTATCGGTACCGATGCCAAGAATGTTTTAACTTTGGGAACCAACGGCAAAACATCGGTGATGATTGTGTCGGTGCAGCTGGCGGAAGCGCCTTTTGACGGTTTTGAATTTAATGACAATTGCAGCGGCAAGCTTTTGCGCGGCAAAGAAACTTGCGATATTACCATGAGCTGGGTACCGGTTGTGGCCGGCAACGTGCAGAATAATTTTATTATTTCTTGGCACGAAAGTAATGTTTCTCAAAACAATGCCAAAGCGGAAAAAGTTCCGGTATACGGCAATGCAATCACAAAAGAAGACTGCAATTACTGTGAAACAGTTCCCGGCGTTTCGGGAACCGGAGGAACCGCAGCGGCTCGTCAGACCAATAAAATGCAAAGAGCCATTGTCGGACCTAACGGCGGCGTGGTTGGTTATGCGGACGAAGATGGTTACATATATGATGACAAAGGCAATGTGATCGGCCGGGTCAACGAAAACGGATTAGCGGTTGACGGTGAAGGCAATATTATCGGTGTCGCCAATAACCGCAAGCTGGTTTACGATGATAACAATAATGTGATTGGCTATGTCAATCCTGACGGTACAATGGTCGATGTCGACGGTAACGTCACCGGCCGGATGCTGCCGGACGGAACCGTTGTCGACAATGACGGTAATGTTGTCGGCAAAGCCGTTGATATGGGCTATGTATATGATGAAAACGGCAATATTATCGGTCGGGTTATGCCCGATGGTACGGTGGTTGATTTGGATGGCAATGTGATCGGCCGGGTTAACGAAAAAGGTGAAGTGGTTGACGCCAACGGCAATGTGATTGGCCATGTGACTAAATCGGGGCAAGTAGCCGTTGACAGCGACGGTAATATTATCGGTGTGGTTATGCCCGATGGCAGTGTTGTCGATGCTAACGGCGAGGTTGTCGGCCGGGTGGACGAAAACGGTAATGTGATTGCCGACAAAAATCTCGATGCCAAAAGTGTTCGCCGCCGTTTGGCTTACGACAAAGACGGCAATGTAATGGGCTATGTTGATGAAAAAGGTAATGTGGTAGATTTCGACGGTAATACTATTGGCCGCAGCCGTCCAGACGGTACTTTGGTTAACCTCCGTGGTGAGGAAATCGGCTCGGCCGGAACGGCCGGAAACTTGTTGGCCTACGACAAAGACGGCAAAGTGATGGGTTACGTCAACGATGACGGCAGTGTAATCGGAGCCGACGGCAAAAAAATCGGCGAATTGCTGCCTGACGGCAGCCTTGTCGACGGGCAGGGTAATGTAATCGGCCGGGTTGACAACAGCGGGCGCCGTTTGGCTTATGATAAAGACGGCAATATTATCGGTTATATTGACGAGAACGGAAACGTCGTCGATTTTGCCGGCAATGTCATCGGTAAAGTTCAGCCCGACGGCAGCATCGTCGATGCTGACGGTAACGTGATCGGCAAAGCAGGACCGGCCTATCAACGTTTGGCTTATGACAAAGACGGCAATATTATCGGTTATATCGACGAAAACGGCAATGTGGTTGATTTTGACGGTAACATCATCGGTAAAATGCTGGATGACGGCACAATTGTTGATGAAAACGGCAATGTGATCGGCAAAGCCGGAACGGTTAATCGCAAATTGGCCTATGACCAAAACGGCAATGTGATCGGTTATGTTGATGAAAACGGCAATGTGATCGATTTTAACGGTAATGTGATCGGAAAAATGCTGCCGGACGGTACAATCGTTGATCTTGACGGCAAAACGATCGGCGAGGTCGCCGGTTTTTCTCAGATTGTGCTTGATAAGTTCGGCAAGATCAGCGGCTATGTCGGCAAAAACGGCGAAGTTTATGACAAAGACGGCAATATTGTCGGCTATGTTGATGAAAACGGTAATGTGGTCAACAGCACTCAGACCATTTTGGGGCGCCTGATTCAGGAGCAGATGATTCCGGTAACGCCGCAAGGAGAAATTTTGGGCAAGGTTAATTCTAACGGAACGGTCGAAAATGATCGAAAGCAAATTGTCGGCCGCATCTTGTCTAACGGATTGGTTAAAAATCCTTCCGGTTCCAAAATCGTGGCGCGAATGATTCGCGGCGGTCTGGTTGTCGGGTTGGGCTGCAAAAATATCGGTTATCTGGAAAAAGACGGAACCATCCGCAAATCAAACGAAGATACCGGATACAAAGTTAATGCCGACGGCGTGGTTGTTGACGAAAGCGGCGCCTATGTCGGTGAAGTGGTTACGCCGGGACCTGTTTTTGACAATACCTGCACTATGATCGGCGAGGTCGATACCGACGGTATCGTTCGTGACAGCGGCGGCACCTATGTCGGCTGTGTCAATCCCGATGGTACCGTTTTAAACGAAAAAGGCGAGATTGTCGGCGGTGTTTCCCGCTCCGGCATAGCTCTTTCTTATGACGGCAACTTTTTAGGTTCGGTCGCATCCAACGGGTTGGTTTTCTCGCCGCAGGGACAAGCTGTCGGCTGTGTCGGCACTTATGGTGATGTTTTCGATAAAAACGGTGGTTATGTCGGGCGGGTGCTGGAAAATACCTATGCCTATGATCTGGAAGGGAACTTCCTCAACATGGTCAATGAAAGCGGCCGCGTTTCGATCAAAGGTCAGTCTGCCGGAAAACTGTTGGCGCATAATGTTCTGGTCGATGAAAATAATAAAATTATCGGCGTGGCAATGCCGGAAAAAACAACAATAACCGACCCTGCCGGTAAGCTGATCGGACACCTGTTCCCGGACGGATATGTTTATGACGCCAAAGGTGTGTCGATGGGCAAAATGTACAGTGACGGCATGAGTTTTTATAATCATGTCCCGGGTAATCCGGTTGTCAGCGGACAAGTTGTTGATTTTGACGGTAATGTGGTCGGACAAACCGGCTATAACGGTGAAGTTGTCAACCATTTCGGTGAGAAATTGGGCAAAGTGGATGCCAAAGGGATCTTTTTTAATCAGAACGGCGAATATAAAGGAGCAGTGCTCAAACGCGGCGCCGGAATCGGATATGACGGTGCATTTCTTGGTTACAGCCTTTCCGACGGTCGGGTAATTGACTTTGACGGCAAGGTTGTCGGCCGCAGTTCGGCGGACGGCAAAGTACTGAACAGCGATTTGGAAGTGATTGGTGAAGTGATCCCCGAAAATATTGTTATTGATATCTGGGGTGCGTACAAAGGACGGGTCAACTCGCTGGGCGATGTCATCGACCTCAAAAACAATAATATTACGGCCATTTTGCCGGGCGGTTCAACAGATAAAAACCTGAGCTTGCTCAAACGCGGGGCGGTTATTGATTTTGGCGGCAAGGTTATTGGTGCGGTAATGCCGGACGGTAATGTGATTGATGTTTTGAACATTAATATCGGCCGCGTTTTGTCCGACGGAAGCGTAATTAATAATTCGGGCAAATTGATCGGTGAAGTCATTGACGGCGATATTGTCATCAATGAGGCAGACAAAGTCGTCGGCAGCGTCAATTTTGCCGGCATTGTTACCAGCAAGGGCGGCGAAGCCATCGGCCGCAGTCTGTCATCGGATCTGGCGGTAGACAATAACGATGCCGTTTTGGGACGAATTTACAAAATCGGCACCACCATTCTCGGCAACGACGGGCAATATGCCGGCCGTCTGCGCTATGACGGCAGCGTTATCGGCCGTGACGGCAAAATTATCGGGTACCTGAAGAGTAACGGTTCGTTTGTCAATCTGGATAAAAAAGTTTCCGGCTATGCTTTGCAGGAAGTAGCCAAAAATCGGAGGAACTAACATTGAAACTTGAGTTGGGCAAAATCTTGATGTCATCCGCAAAAAACGCCGCCATGGTCTGGTGTCTGGCTTTTAGTATCTCTGCGGCCTCTGCGCAGGAAATTACGGCCATTGATTTTAACGGTGATCTCATCGGTAAGGTGATCCCGGACGGTAAAGTTGTCAGTTTTGAAAATCAGCTGATCGGCAATATTACTGCCGACAGCTTGATCGTAAATTTCGACGGCAGCCTGATCGGCGGCGTGGTGCCGAAGGGAATTGCCATCGGCAATGACAATCGTTTGCTCGGCAAAGTGAACAATGACGGTACGGTGCGGTTGGCAACGGGAAAGATTGTCGGCAAGGTTTTACCCAACGGTTTGGTGGTTGATGATCGTTTTTCGGTTTTGGGGGCAGTGTTGTTTCCCGGACTGGTCTATTCCGACAGCGGGGAAACAGTCGGCCGGCTGACCGGTGACGGTTTGTATTCCAATCTGCAGGGACAGAATATCGGTTTTATTTCTCCTGACGGTTATGCTTATCGCCGGGTGGGCAACGATTATGTAATTGACGGCCGGCTGATTTCTTCCAAAATGGTGATTGACGCTGCCGGCAAATTCATCGGCAGTATTGCTCCCGGCGGAAAAGTTACGGATTTTGAAGGCAAAGCCATCGGTTTGATCAAAGCGAACGGCTTTGTTTATGACAATCAGGATAAAATCATCGGCCGTATTGTCAGATCGGGATATGCTTTTGACAACAGCGGCAAATATATCGGTTTTGTGACCTATAACGGCGAGGTTGTTGCGCAAAATAAAGTAATCGGCCATCTGCTGGCCGACGGAACAATCGGGGATGCCAAAGGCGAAATCATTGGTTATATGGCAGATATTGCATCAACGGTAACCGATGCCGCCGGTAAATATGTCGGACGGATTATGCCGGAAGGAAGAATTGCCAAAGCACGCAATTTTGTCGGCTCAATGGGGCCGAGAGGAGCTGTTTTTGGGGCTGACGGTGTGGAAATCGGACGTTTGGCAGTTACCGGTCCGGTGTTTGATTATCGGGGAACGCTGAAAGGCCATGCCTTAAAAAACGGTCAGGTCATTCTCCTTGGCGGCACACCGGTCGGAACGGTTTATGGCAGCCGTGCATCCGATTATAACGGCCGCAGCATCGGTATGACTCTTGAACCCCGTCTGGTTGTCAATTCGCTCAATCAGGTGCTGGGGGTCAGCGGCATCGGTTCCGCTTTCAATAACGGAGAAGAAAAGAAATTTATTTCGCCGTTCGGCTATGTTTATACGGCAGACGGAGGTATTGACGGTAACTTGTTGCCGTTGGGCGGGATCTATAATTTGAGCGGCAAGTCGGTTGCCTTTATCTATCCAAACGGCGAGATGGTTAATAATAATGCGGTTGTCGGCGGACGACTGACGCAATACGGTTACAGCGTGGATGAAAAAAATCTGGTTCTCGGCAAAAATATAGATGTCAGCTATGCGGTTGACGACCGCGGCAACAGCTTGGGAATTTTGGCTGACGGCAATATGCTGCTTGACAAATCGCTGAAGCCGATCGGAAAGGTGCTGCCTGATAACGAAGTTGTTTCCGATTTGAACAATATGAATGCCTTGATGCCGGTTATCGGCAAAGCGGACAACCGCGTTTTGGCACTCGGATTTCAGGGAAAATTTATCGGCTATGTCGACGGCAGCGGAGTCATCCGCGATTTAGGCGCTTCGGTTGTCGGCAAAGCCGGTGCCGGTGGAGTGGTCTTTGATAACGGCGGTTTGGCTGTCGGCGGTGTCGCCGGGTATATGCCGGTTATTGATGAGCAATGTGAATTTGTCGGTGTGACGGCGGCACAGGGAGAAGTGCGCAACTATCGTGAAGTCAATATGGGGCGCTTGCTGCCGAACGGTCAGGTCTTTTCCGTCAATAATGCGATTATCGGCCATGCGGTTGTTCCGGGAACGGTTATCGACTTCAGCGGCAACAGTATCGGTACCATTGCCTCAAACGGCAAGGTCTTGAATTATGCCAATCAAAATCTGGGATGTATCAATCGGCGTGGTCTGTTGTTAAACGGTAAAGGCGCCGTGCTGGGCAAACGGGCGGAGATTGCGCCGGTAATGAACTTTAACAACGTGATCACCGGCCGCTCAACATTGGATGGTACGGTTATTAACGGGCAAAATACGGTTATCGGCTATGTGCGTCCGGACGATTCGGTCAGTTCCAAAACGGGTTTGCCGACCGGTATCTTATTTAAATACCGTTTTGCTTTCGACAATGGCAACAAACTGATCGGAACCATAAATGATAAGGCGGAAGTGATAAACAGCCGCGGCGAAAAGGTCGGAATGGTCGATTTTGACGGTTATGTTGTCAACAATAGCGAGAAAACCGGCTATGCTCTTTATGATATGTATATATATGATAATAACGACATGGTCAGCGGTTATATTGCAGCGGACGGCCAAATCCTTTCTTTAAGCAATCAAAATATCGGAACTTTGACCAAAGGCTTTATGGTTAACAAAGACGGCCGGGTTCTCGGCCGGGGCAGCCGTGATTTCCATATTCGTGATAATTTAAATGCCATTATCGGCGAACTGCGTTTGGACGGCAGAGTATTGAATGCCGATAATGAACTGGTCGGCACTTTGGGCGCTTCCGGCGATATTATTTCAGCCGGCGGCGAAGTCGTAGCCCGCGCCCGCCCGCTCCAGTTTTACGAAGCCGTAAAAAGACAGCCGATTTACGATAAAGACGGCAATATTATCGGTTATGTTTCGCCGCAGTTGCAGGCTGTTGATAACAAAGGCCGGGTAATCGGACGAATCAGCGCCGAAGAGCAGCAGTTGGCGATGTCTGCCGACGGTAAGGTCTTGGGACATATTGACGGTAACGGCAATGTTCTTGACCGCAACGGCAATGTGATCGGCAAGGTTCAAAGCGACGGTACGATTGTCGATAATGACGGTCAGGTGATCGGTATTGCCGGTGAGAAACGCAAATTGGTTTATGATAAAAACAATAAAGTTGTCGGCTATGTCGATGCTAAAGGAAAAGTTGTCGACTTTAACGGCAATGTGATCGGCGAAGCGGTTGAAGGCGGAGAAATTGTTGATGCCCGGGGTAATGTGATCGGGCAGTTGAACAAAGACGGTTCGGCAATCAGTCTGGACGGCTCGGTCATCGGCAACACCAAATTAAACTGGTATGAAAAACCGCAGCCTTCTCAACATCCTGATTTGCCGGAAGTCGGCGCGCGCGAAGTTACCGATGTCGGACAATTTAAGCGTTCGCTGAATATTGCCTTAACGCCGGATGGCGAATATCTGGGCGATATTATGGAAAACGGCAACGTTGTTGATAAAAAAGGAACGGTTATCGGCAAACTCTTGCCCGATGGGCTGGTGGTAGACCGAGAAGGTTCTTTGATCGGTATTGAAGAAGCTGCCAAAAAATCTGATACCGGTGAAATGTTTGTTCCGGCCGGAACCTTTGGACAAGGCGGCGCATACGGTACCGGCAGCGGCGGCGGCAACCTGGGACCCGGCGGCGGCTTTGGTCCGGGCGAACGCTATGATCCTCAGCGTTCGGCTGCTTTGCAGACGGCTCAAAATGAACGGCGGCAGGGAATGTATGTCGGAAAGATCAGTTCCAATATCCGCAAAGAAGCTTTTGACGGCTATCAGAAAGATTGGCAAGAGCAGGGTATTGATAAAGTTATTTCCTCCTGGCGGGTTGACATGAGCGAGATGATTCTGGCCGATAAGCCGATTCCGGCAGTTATTGCCCGTTCGATTGATACGCAAAACCCGGTTCCGATTACGGCTTTTGTTGAGCGCAATGTTTATGCCGAAGACGGAAGAAATATCGTTATCCCGGCCGGCAGCCGCTTGATGGGTGAATTGGGCGGAACATCCGGCGGCGGTACCGAAACATCATCTGAATCGGCGCGTATTACCATCGTCTGGCAGCGCCTGATCCGTCCTGACGGCGTCTTGTTTACCTTCCAGGGTGAAACCGGTGATGCTCAGGGGCGCGGCGGCGCATTGGGCTATGTTGATCAGCAGCTCGGCAAAAAATAC
>CABUAP010000015.1 GCA_902489675.1 uncultured Azospirillum sp.
AAAGCCATTGTTTGGTGATTGTATGACGATGCTCGGGAAACACTCGGCAATTCTACCAACTCCTCACGATCGTCATCATAATAAAAGTAAACATCTTCCATTTCACCGGTTTGCGGATTTCGACGCTTAATCGGTATTTCGGCATTCTGAATACCTTCTAAATAATCTCTGATTTCACTCATTTTTTTATTCCTTTAATAATTAATACCATATATGTGGTAACATTATATGTATTTAAAGTCAACACCATTTATGTTATTTTTAGTTTTTAAATTATCAAACCGCGTAATCCGCCCGCATTACATAATTTATGATTTAAGGTATAGATATCTCCTTATAAATTTTAGAAAAAGCGAAAAAACAAGAACCCGGTCGGAAGCCCCGGCCGGGTTTTTGTTTTTACAGATAGTGTATTGATTAAATATCCAAGTTGACAACATTTAAGGCGTTTTCTTGGATGAACTCTTTACGCGGTTCAACCACGTCGCCCATCAAGGTAGCAAACACCTGATCGGCCTCGTCCAAATATTCCGCCTTAACCTGCAGCAGGGAGCGAGCTTCCGGATCAAGGGTGGTTTCCCACAGTTGTTCGGGATTCATTTCGCCCAGACCTTTATAACGCTGAATAGTGATACCTTTGCGCCCCATCGCCATAATGGCATCTACAAAAGAAACCGGACCGTAGATTTTCTTTTCTTCGCCCAGTTTGGGAGAGATCAGACGCTGCTCGGCGTTGTAATTTTCGTGCAGGAAGGTTCTCATTTCGTTTAAGACCTTAGCTTCCGGGCTTTCGAAGACAGAATTGCCGATAATGTGCTTTTCTTCCACACCGCGGAGTGTGCGGTGGAAATTGAGCGAACCGTCTTCCTGACGATCGGCTTTCCAGCCCTTGTCGTATTCGGCTTCCATATCGTCAAGTTTGACCGCCAGCGCATCGGCCAGAGCTTTTTGTTTTTCCGGATTTTGCAAAACCGCAGGATCAAACATCCCGGCAATTGCCAACTGTTCAACGATCTTTTCCGGCGCTTTTTTGCTCAAAACGGCGATCATATTGCGCGCCTTGCGGGTATTTTCCACCATCGAAATCAAATCGGAGCCGGCAATCTGCTCGCCGTCGGCGCGTTTCAGAACCGCATCTTCGCAACCGCCGCGCACCAGATAATCTTCCATCTCGTGTTCGTCTTTGATGTAGATGATCGAGTTGCCGCGTTTGGCTTTATAAAGTGGCGGCTGGGCGATATAGACATACCCGCGTTCGATCAGTTCGGGCATCTGGCGGTAGAAAAAGGTTAAAAGCAGGGTTCTGATATGGCTGCCGTCGACATCCGCATCGGTCATGATCACGATTTTGTGATAGCGGCATTTGTCGGCATTAAAGTCATCACGGCCGATACCGGTGCCAAACGCCGTTACCATAGTGCCGATTTCCGCCGAATTGAGCATCTTGTCAAAACGTGCGCGCTCAACATTCAGGATCTTACCACGCAAAGGCAGAATCGCCTGAGTTTTGCGGTCGCGTCCCTGCTTGGCGGAACCGCCCGCCGAATCTCCCTCGACGATAAATATTTCTGACAGTGCCGGGTCTTTTTCCTGACAATCGGCCAGCTTGCCCGGCAGAGAAGCAATATCCAACACCCCTTTGCGGCGGGTCAACTCGCGCGCTTTGCGGGCGGCTTCGCGGGCGGTGGCCGCCTCGACGATTTTGCCGATAATGACTTTGGCTTCCGCCGGGTGTTCTTCCAGCCATTCCTGCAACTTGGCGCTGACTACGCCTTCAACAACCGGACGCACTTCTGACGAAACCAGTTTGTCTTTGGTTTGGGACGAAAACTTCGGATCCGGCACCTTAACCGACAGCACGCAGGTCAGGCCTTCGCGCATATCTTCGCCGGTAATCAGGTTCTTGTCTTTTTTCAGAAGGTTATTTTCTGCAATATAATTGTTGACGGTGCGGGTCAACGCGGCACGAAAACCGGCCAAATGCGTACCGCCGTCTTTTTGCGGAATGTTGTTGGTAAAGCAAAGCATACTTTCGTTATAGGCATTGGTCCACTGCAAAGCGGCTTCAACCTGAATATCGCTGTCCCTGTCGGCACCGCCAAAAGCGATAACGCTTTCGTGCAGCGGGGCTTTGGACTTATTGATGTGGTTGACAAATGCAGTCAGACCGCCCTCATAGTGCATGACAACTTCCCGCGGTTCGCTGCCCCGATTGTCTATCAGTTTGAGATAGACGCCGGAATTGAGGAAAGCTTTTTCGCGGATGCTTCTTTCCAAAGTATCAAAATTAAATTCGGTCATGGTAAAAGTTTCCGGCGACGGCAAAAAGGATACTTCCGTACCATGACGGCCGCCGGCATCGCCAACCACTTTCAGGTGTTCGACCACGTTACCATGGGCAAAGGTCACCAAATGCTCGTGTCCTTCGCGCCAGATGCGCAGTTTCAGCCAAGTCGAAAGCGCGTTAACCACCGAAACGCCAACCCCGTGCAGACCGCCCGAAACTTTGTAGGAATTGTTGTCAAACTTGCCGCCCGAGTGCAGCTGGGTCATAATAACTTCCGCTGCGGAAACACCCTCTTCCTTGTGCATACCGACCGGAATACCGCGGCCGTTGTCGCGGATGGTGGCAGAGCCGTCGGGATTGAGGATGATTTCGGTCTTATCGCAATAGCCGGCCAGCGCTTCGTCAATCGCATTGTCCAACACTTCGTAAATCATGTGATGGAGGCCGGTGCCGTCATCGGTATCGCCGATATACATACCCGGGCGTTTGCGAACCGCGTCCAACCCGCGCAAAACTTTGATCGAATCGGCGTTATATTCCTGTTCTTCCTTATCGATTTCGGCTTGTGTCATGTCTACCATAAGTAATCTTCCTTTAATTTATTTTCGATACATTTTTACTATCTGCAAACATACAGTATTTTCACACAAAACCCAAGCGAAAAGTATCAAAATTTAGCGCTTTTGTGCATATTTTACGTTGTTTAAACCGCCTTTTCAGTGTGCCTCGGCCCAATTGTCGCCAATGCCGGTATCGGCAATGAAAGCAACATCGTAACTGACCGTGCTTTCCATAGTTTCTTTAAGCAGGCGGGCAGCCGCTTCCGCCTGATTTGCGGGAACTTCCAGCACCATTTCGTCATGCACCTGCAACAAGATTTTTGCCTCAAGGTTATTGTTTTGCAGCCGGCGGAAAACTTCATTCATCGCCTTTTTCATGATATCGGCGGCGCCGCCCTGCAAAGGGGCGTTGATCGCCGCACGTTCGGCAAAAGAAGCAATCCGCTGATTTTGGTCGTTGATCCCGGGCACCGCGCATTTGCGGCCGAAAGGCGTGGTCACATAGCCGTTTTTGCGGGCAAACTCAATGGTACGCTCCATATAGCGCTTAATTTCCGGCATTTTGGCAAAATAAGTATCGATATATTTTTTGGCCTCGTCGTTTGAAATGCCGATCTGTTTGGCCAAGCCGTATTGAGAAATACCGTAAATAACCCCGAAGTTGATCGCTTTGGCATGGCGGCGGATATTGGGGGTTACCTCCTCTTTGGTCAGCCCAAACACCTGCATGGCGGTGGCGGTATGGATATCGATACCGGCAGCAAAAGCTTCTTTCAACGCTTTAACATCGGCCAGTACCGCCATCAGCCGCAATTCTACCTGCGAATAGTCGGCCGAAACCAACTTGTACCCCGGACGGGCAACAAAGCAGCGGCGGATTTTCAGCCCGTCTTCGCTGCGCACCGGAATATTTTGCAAATTGGGATTGACCGATGACAACCGTCCGGTATTAACGGTGGTTTGGCTGTAGGTGGTATGGATGCGTCCGTTTTGATCAATCAAAGCCAACAAGGCATCGGTATAAGTCGATTTCAATTTGGCCACTGCCCGCCAGTCGAGGATTTTTGCCGGCAGGGGATGTTCTTCCGCCATTTTCTCCAGCACTTCGGCGCCGGTCTGATAACCGCCGCCGGCGCTTTTCTTGCCTTTCAAACCCAGCTTGCCGTAAAGAATTTCACCGATTTGCTTGGGCGAACCGAGGTTGAACGACTCGCCGGCCAGCGCAAAAATTTCTTTCTCCAATTCACGCTGCCGGTTCTCCAATTCGCCACTCAATTCTTTTAAACCGGCCGCATTTACCGCCACGCCGTTTTTCTCCATTTCAAACAAAGTGGCGGCCAGCGGACGGTCATAATGTTCGTAAACGGTTGCCATCCGTTCTTCCGTCAATCGCGGACGCAGCGTTTTGTGCAGACGAAAAATCACATCCGCCTGTTCGCAGGCATAACCGGCGGCAATTTCCGGCTCCAGCTGGCCGGCGCCGATTTTTTGTTTGCCGACACCAAAAATCTTATCGGGATTAATCATCTCAATCCCAAGAAAAAGATTGGACAGTTCCGCCAGCCCGTGACCGTGAGAAGTCGAATCGAGGACATAAGAAATGATCTCAATATCGTCATAAGGGGCAAAGGCCGTTTCGTGAGCAAAAAAACGGGAAAGAAAATGAAGATCCCGTTTGAGATCATGGCCGATTTTGAGCAGTTGCGGATCGGCCAGCAGCGGCTGCAAAAACGCGGCGACGTCAGCTGCGGACAAACCCTCCGGCCGTTTGTTGTCGGCAACGGAAAAAAGATCGAAGGTTTCTGTTTTTTCCCCGTCGGCCGCAAACGGCAGATACACTGCCTGCCGCCCGCCGATTGCCAGCGCTACTCCGACCGCTTTGTCAAAAACCGGGTTGGTTCCGTCGGCCAGCACCTTAAAGGCAAAAGCGCCCTCCTCTTCAATTTGCCGCCGCCATGCTTTGAGTGCATTTTTATCCGTTATTGTTTGGTAATTTTTTGTTTCTTCTTTTTTGGGGGCGGCATCGGGATAAACTTTTTTACACTGTTCTTCCACCCAGCGCGCCAACCGCGACTTCAGGCTGTTGAAGCCGTAACGGGCAGCAAAATTTTCCACCAGCGGCAATTCTGGACAGCGGCAAGGATAATCCTGCGGTTGTTTTTCTACCGGCACATCATCACGCAGGCGCACCAAGGCCAGCGAAATGCGGGCGTTGTCCAGATTGGCCAAAAGCGTTTCCCGCCGTTTGTTCTGTTTGATTTCTCCGGCATGAGCCAACACCTGCTCCAGCGAGCCGAAGGTATTGACCAATTCGGCCGCGGTTTTGGGGCCGATGCCGGGAACCCCGGGCACATTGTCGGTACTGTCGCCCGACAGCGCTTGCACATCGATCACCTTATCGGGATAAACGCCGAATTTTTCCTTAACATCCTCGGGAGTAAAAAACTTGTCTTTCATCGGGTCATAAAACTCAACCCCGGGACGGATCAGCTGCATCAAATCTTTGTCGGCCGACACAACCACCACTTCCATATCTTGTTCGAGCGCCAGCCGCGCGTAGGTAGCGATCAGATCATCGGCTTCATAGCCTTCCATTTCCAGATAATTGAGCTTTAAGGCGCCGACGGCCTCGCGGATAATCGGAAACTGAGGAATCAGCTCTTCCGGGATTTCGCGCCGGGTGGCTTTATATTCGGGAAAAATCTGATTGCGGAAATTTTCCCTTTTGGCATCAAACAGCACCAAAGTATAATCACAACCGATTTTGGTCGTAAGTTTTAAAAACATATTGGTAAAACCATAAACCGCGTTTACCGGTGTGCCGTCCGGCGCATTGAGCGGCGGCAGGCCGTAGAATGCGCGAAAAATGTATCCCGAACCGTCGATCAAACAAATTTTTGCCGTCATTGCCTTTCTTCTCCCGTTTTCATCATTTGCGCTCAATATAAACCATCAATACCGTTTAGCCAACCGGGAAATATATCTTATGCTTAACTTATTGGTGATATTTTTCGGATATAATCATCCGGCGAATCGCAACCGGGGAATAGAATATGGCAGACAATAAAGAAGAAAAAAAGAAAAAGAAAAAACCGGCCGCAAAAAAGAAAAGCGGCGGCAAAAAAAGCACTGCCCGCCGCAAAAAAACAACCGGCGGTTTCAGCTGGTGGAAGCTGCTGTTTGTTACCGGGTTTATCATCGGCGCCGCGCTGGCGCTTTATATCGGTTATTGCTTTGCCACCCTGCCCGATATCGAACAGGCGGTTTCCCGCACCAGGCAGCCGTCGACCACGATTATTGCCGAAAACGGGCAGGAAATCCGCACGTTTGGCAATGTATATTCGGAAGTGGTTTATCCTTCCGAGTTGCCCTCTTATGTGACCGATGCCGTTATTGCCACCGAAGACCGGCGTTTTTATTCCCATTTCGGCTTTGATATTATCGCGTTTACCCGCGCCATGACCGCCAATCTGCTCAAAGGACGCTATGCCCAAGGCGGCAGCACCATCACCCAGCAGGTGGCCAAAAACCTGTTTTTGACCCCGCAGAAAAATATCAAACGCAAAGTACAGGAACTGTTAATGGCTTTTTGGCTGGAAAGCAAATTTTCCAAAGACCAGATACTGACCCTTTATCTCAATCGCGTCTATATGGGCAGCGGCACCTACGGGATTGAGGCCGCATCGCAAAAATATTTTCAAAAAAGTTCGCGTGATCTCAATATGCTGGAAGGCGCCATTATTGCCGGCCTACTGAAAGCGCCGGCGCGTTATAATCCGGCCGCTGATAAAGAACGGGCACTTGAACGGGCAGCAGTCGTGCTGCAAAATATGGTTAATACCGCAATCATCACCCCCGAACAAAAAGCCAAAGCCCTGCGGATGCCGCTCGGCGCGCAGATCCATAACAAACTTGAAGGCGGAAAATATTTTGCCGACTGGGTTTACACGGAAGTAAACGCCTATATCGGCGAAAGAGAAAACGATATCAATGTTTACACAACTCTTGACAAACGAATCCAAAAAGCGGCCGAAAGCGCCCTTCGGCAGGCTATTTTCGCCAATGCCGAAAGTAAAAACGTAACCAACGGCGCGGTGGTGGTGTTGGATAAAAGCGGCGCGGTCAAAGCAATGGCCGGCGGCATTAACTATGAAAGAAGCCAGTTTAACCGCGCCACACAGGCATTGCGGCAACCGGGATCGGCGTTTAAGACTTTTGTTTATCTGGCCGCGCTTGAAGACGGATGGGATCCCGATGATGAAGTCGATGACTATCCCATCACCATCGGCAAATGGAAACCGGAAAATTACAGCAAAAAATATTACGGTACCGTGAGTTTGGAAGAGGCGTTTATCCGTTCGCTCAACCTTGCCACCGTCAACTTGGCACAAAAGCTCTCCTCGCGCGAAATTATCGGCATTGCCCGCAAAATGGGGATTTCGACCCCGATTGACAACACACCGGCAATGGTACTCGGCAGTTCGGCGGTCAAAGTACTGGATATGGCGGTGGCCTACACTGCAATAGCCAACGGCGGATACGCGGCCTGGCCCTATTCGATTACCGAAATTTACACCCGGGAAGGCTATCCGCTTTATACCCGGCTCAATGACGAAGAAGAACGGCAGCGGATTTTGGATGAAGACAGCGTAGAGGAAATGACCGAAATGATGGAAAAAGTTATCCTTGAAGGAACCGGTAAAAGAGCACGGATGCCGTTCTTTGCCGCCGGCAAAACCGGTACTTCGCAAGACTATCGCGACGCCTGGTTTGTTGGTTTTACCGATCGCTATGTGGCGGCGGTGTGGGTCGGTAACGATGACAACTCGCCGATGAAGGGTGTCGGCGGCGGAACCCTGCCGGCCGAAATTTGGAAAAAAGTGATGACGGCGGCGGAAAGCGAAGAGTAATTTTTTATAAAAAGATATAAATTTAGGGCTTTTATTCTGAAAGTAATTATATATAATCAGCATCAAACAAGAATCTTAAACCAAGATAAGGACAAAGAAAATGAGACAGAAACCCGTAATGCTGCTAATTTTGGACGGCTGGGGCTATCGCAAAGAAATTACCGCCGACAACGCCATCGAACAAGGACATACTCCCAACTGGCATCAATGCCTGAAAGAATATCCGCACTGTTTGGTACAAACCTCCGGACTGGCCGTCGGCCTGCCGGAAGGCCAGATGGGCAACTCGGAAGTGGGACATACCAACCTCGGCGCCGGCCGGGTGGTCATGCAGGATTTGCCAAAGATTGATCTGGCGGTCAAAGACGGATCTCTGGCTCAAAATCCGGTACTGTTGAAACTGATTAACACCCTCAAAGAAAACAACAAAACCTGTCACTTGATGGGGCTGATGTCGCCGGGCGGCGTCCATTCCTCTCAGCACCATATTGCAGCGTTAGCTGCGATCTTGAACGAACACGGCATCAAAACCGATGTCCATGCCTTTTTGGACGGCCGCGACACGCCGCCGGAATCGGCTGCCGGTTTTGTTGCCGAGTTTGAAAAAGAAATTGCGACCATGAGCAATGTCAAAATCGCTACCGTGGCCGGCCGTTTCTATGCCATGGATCGCGACAAACGCTGGGATCGGGTGGAAAAAGCCTACAACAATATGGTTTTGGCCGACGGCAAACGTTTTGATGATGCGGTTGAAGCAATCAAAGCCTCTTATGCCGAAAAAGTCAGCGACGAATTTGTGGTTCCGGCCGTGATCGGTGACTATCAGGGCTTTGAAGACGGCGACGCAGTGCTGATGGCCAACTTCCGCGCTGATCGTGCCCGCGAAATTTTGTATGCGCTGGCCGACAAAGAATTTACCGGTTTTGAACGCAAAAAAACGGTCGAACTGTCAATGGCGGTCGGCATGACCGAATATTCGGTCGATCACAACCGCTTTATGCAGACGATGTTCCCGCCCGAAGCGCTGGTTCATATTTTTGGCGAAGTGGTGGCAGAAAACGGCCTCACTCAGCTGCGAATTGCCGAAACCGAAAAATACGCGCACGTCACCTTCTTTTTTAACGGCGGCGAAGAAAAAGAGTTTGTCGGCGAATCAAGAATTCTGGTCCCCAGCCCCAAAGTTGCCACTTATGACTTAAAACCGGAGATGTCGGTTTATGAAGTGACCGATCATCTGGTTGACGCCATCGAAAAACAAAAATTTGACGTTATCATCTGCAACTTCGCCAACGGCGACATGGTCGGCCATACCGGCATTATGGAAGCGGCCTTAAAAGCGGTGGCCGCGGTTGACGAGTGCTTGGGCAAAGTGGTCAAGGCCATCAAAGACGTAGACGGCGTGCTGCTGGTGACGGCTGACCACGGCAACGCGGAAAAGATGGTCGATGAAAAAACCGGACAGCCTTACACCGCCCACACTGTCGGCGATGTTCAGGCGGTGCTGGTCAACGGCCCGAAAGATATCAGCGCGCTTAATAACGGCAAGCTGGCCGACATTTCTCCGACTTTGCTTGATTTGCTCGGTATTAAACAACCGGCGGAGATGACGGGCAAGTCGCTTTTGGTCCGTAAATAAACCTGTGTTTGGGGAAGACTGCCGTTGAAAAAACAAACCGCCTTTTTAACTTTGCTTTTGAGCCTGCTGATTGCACAATCGGCAGCGGCGGCAGTTGTTTCCCGCAAGGATCTGGAAGCAATCCAGATGCAGGTAGAAAAAAAGAGCGTTGAACATAAACGCTTACAGGCGCAAGCTGCCAAAATCAGTGTCGAAATGGCCGCCGTCAGCAAACAAATGGTGCAAAAGGCCCGGCAGATTCAAAATACCGAGGATAAGATATCCGAAACGGAAAAGCAGTTGGTTATTTTGCAAAAAGAGTTAAAAACGGCAGAAGACGATTTTATCAAAGAAGACGAAAATCTGATCCAGACTCTTTATGCTTTGCAAAATCTGGCTTTAAAACCGACGGAATCGCTGTTTGTGCAGCCGTTGACGCCGGTCGAAATCATCCGAAGCGCGATGCTGCTCCGGGAAACAGTGCCGTTTTTGGCGGAAGAAGCCGCCCGAATCCGCGAACGGCTGGACAATATTGCCGCCAAAAAAAGCCAAATCGAGCAACAGGTCAAACGCATCTCCAGCAACAAACTGGCGCTTGAGAAAGAACACCGGCAGATGAAACAGCTGATCCGCAAAAAAGCGCAGATCCGCAGCCAAATTGAAAACAAGAGCGCCGCCGCCAAACAAAAGATCGAACAGCTGGCCGCACAAGCCAAAGACATCAAAGAACTGCTGGTTAAACTCGAAAACGAGCGCAAAGCACGGGAAAAACAGGAACGGGAACGGTTGGAAAAACTGCGGCGCGAGCGTGAGCAGCTGGAAAAATATCGTGCCGAACAAGAAGCGCTGGCAATTAATGAGCGCCGAGAAAAAGAGCGGCTGGAACAAGCCAAAAGCGATGACCTGATCAAATCGCAGACCGCTTATGTGAAAGACGTCGGGCAGAACTTTGTTAAGGCCAAAGGCAAACTTTCGATGCCGGCGCGCGGATCAATTGCCATTGCCTACGGGCAGGAAACAGCCAAAGGCGTCAGCTCCAAAGGCATCTCGATCAAAACCCGGAGCGAGGCACAGGTGGTGTCGCCGTTTGACGGAACCGTTATTTTTGCCGGGCCGTTCCGCGGCTACGGCAACATCATTATTATTGAACACGGCGAACATTATATGTCGCTTTTGGCCGGCTTAAACAACATCGACTGCGAAGTGGGGCAGATGCTTTTGGCCGGTGAACCAATCGGACAGATGCCCAAAAACAACAATACCAAGCTTTATGTCGAGCTGCGCAAAGACAGCCGGCCGATCGACCCGGAAGCATGGTTTGCCAAATAAATACAAATGAACAAAAACAGGAAAAAGATTATGTGGAAAAAATTACTGACATTTGCATTAATCGCCAATATTGCCATGACGGCCAGCTGCGTAACGGCCGCCGACAAAAAGGCGCCTTCGGCAGAAGAAGCCGACACTTATGAAATGCTGAACCTTTTCGGCGAAATTATGGAACGGACCAAAGTTTCTTATGTGGAAGAAGTGAGCGACCAGAAACTGATTGAGTCGGCCATCAACGGAATGCTTTCTTCGCTTGACCCGCACTCCAGCTTTCTTGATGCCAAAAGCTTTCAATATCTTAACGAACAGACACAAGGCAAGTTCGGCGGACTGGGCATTGAGGTAACCATGGAAAACGGCGTGGTCAAAGTGGTTTCGCCGATCGATGACACACCGGCATTCAAAGCCGGGCTGAAACCGGGTGACTACATCATCAGCCTTGACGGTACCACGGTGGTCGGTATGTCGCTTAACGAAGCGGTTGATAAAATGCGCGGCAAAACCGGTACCAAGATCCGGCTGACCATCCGCCGCGGTACTCAAAAACCTTTTGACGTTACGTTAAAACGCGAGGAAATTAAAATCCAATCGGTTAAAAATGAGCTCAAAGCCAAAGATGTTGCCTATATCCGTATTTCTTCTTTCAGCGAAGAAGTGGACAAGAACATCAAAGCAGCGCTGGATAAAATGCAGAAAGAAACCAAAAACGGCGTTAAAGGGCTGGTAATTGACGTACGCAACAATCCCGGCGGCTTGTTGGATCAGGCGGTGGCCGTTTCCGATCTGTTCCTTGACAAAGGGGAAATTGTTTCCACCCGTTCGCGCAATGAGGAAGAAACCTTAAAATACAATGCCACCAAAGGCGACATTGCCGAAGGGCTGCCGATTGTGGTGTTGATCAATGACGGTTCGGCCTCGGCCTCGGAAATTTTGGCCGGTGCGCTGCAAGACCATAAGCGGGCAATTATCATGGGTGAAAAATCTTTCGGCAAAGGCTCCGTTCAAAGCGTGATTCCTTTTGCCAAATACGGTGCCATTCGCTTGACCACCGCCCGCTACTATACGCCTTCCGGCCGTTCGATCCAAGCCAAGGGGATCGAACCGGACATCGAAGTCAAACCGGCCAAAGTTGAGCTGCTGAACTATGACGGGCTGACCATCAGCGAAGCTGAACTCAAAAACGCGCTGAAAAATGACAATGTCGATGCCGGTGCCAAGGACAAAAAAGCTGACGGCAAGGATAAAAACAACGACAGTGACGAAGCTTTGCAAAAAGACTATCAGCTGCTGAGGGCGGTTGATACCATCAAGGCTTTGAGCATTTACGGCAGTGATAAAAAATAAAACGCCCAAGCCGGGGAGGCAACAAAATTTCCCCGGCTTTGTTTTTTTAAGAGGAACGGAAGATGAACGGAATTTATCGCAAATGCGTCGGTATCGTTGTTTATAAAGAGAACAAGGTTTTATTATGCGAGCGTCGCGACTTGCCCGGCGCCTGGCAATTTCCGCAAGGGGGAATCGAAGCCGGCGAAGAGCTGATTGAGGCCGCCCGGCGAGAACTTAGAGAGGAAACATCGATTGTTTCGGTTGAGCCGATCCAAACCATTGCAACACCGCTGCGCTATACTTTTCCGCCGGAGATTCAAAAAGGCGGCAAATGGAAATATAACGGGCAGGATATGCAATGGGTTTTGTTTCGCTTTACCGGCAAAGAAAATGAGATCAACCTTCAGACCGAAGAACCGGAATTTGACCGTTATGCTTGGGAAGATATTGACGAAGCCGCCCAAAAAATTGTAGAATTTAAGAAAAACGTTTATCTTGAAGTAGCAAAAAAATTCAGACCTGTTATCGGAGGTTAAATGACAGAAGAAACAAAAATGGCAAAAGATATTCAGGAATTGATCGATCTTGCTTTCAGCGCCATTGTGCAGACTTCGGTGGAACTGGACGATGATCAGCTGGACGCTTTAGAAAATCTCAATCAATACTGCGTCAACGCCGCTCTGCAGAATCCGGAAGTCATTAAACGGCCGCTCAAAGTGGTTTATAAAACAAACGAGGGGCTAAAAGAAGCGCTGGTCGCCATTTGTTTGGCCTATTCATTGATCAACCCGCGGCGCAAACTGCGGGAGAATAAAGAGTTTTTTGATAAAAACATTACCATTTACCAACGCCCCGGCAACATCAAGTTTATCGACTTCGGCGCCATTGCGCCGGACAACGTACAAGCTGCCATTTATTGGGATATCATCGAAGATTGGAAACTTTACATTGATCGGGAATGCGGCGGCATTAAAGCGCTGGTTGATGAAAAAACCAATCTGGCAGGGCTGGACAATTACATCCGCGGCGGCGATCCTTTGTATGAATTTGCCCGTTTTCACCGCAAATATACGGAAAAAACCAAACTGCAGGAAGAAAAGAGCAAAATATCCGCCGAAGATGCTTTCCGCAATGCCGTTGTCCAGTCGGTAGCAACCGAAGTGACCAAACAACAGCTGCTGGAAGGTAAAAATCCGATGGAAATTATCGACTCGCTGTTAAATCAGGCAGCCTCTTACCAATCGCCGAAAATCGGACATCGACAGCCCGAACAGCGTCAAATCGGCTACCGGAAAAGGGAGCATCGCCCAAACCGCGACCAGCAGTACCATAAACGGCAAGACGAAGACTGATCCTTTTGAGTAAATATGGATGATGGCTGTTTGCAAACAGATTGTTCTTTTTTTATATGCTGCGGCCACATTTTTTGTGTGTCTTACCGTTTTTAGTTCAGCCACCGGTAATTATGACAAATCTACCGAAGGGTTGCTGCCGCTTTTATTCGTCGGCACAGAAACTTTATACTTTGTAATTGTCACATCAGTCTATACCGTTGCTTATATGCGCGGCGGCGGCAATTTAAAAATGTTTTACGCCATCAGCGCGGTTCCCATTCTTTTGGCTTACGGTTCTTTTATCTGCCGGGATTTCGTCTTTGCGGACGGATGGGCGGGAACGGCTGCCGTTTTGCTGACAATATTGTGCGCGCCTTTATTTTTTTCTTTCCGCATGAATTTGAGAGATCTTTGCGGGATAACCTTCATTTTGCTCTATGTTATTATCAAAATATATTTCGGACGGGACAATATATTGCCTCTGTTTATATTCCTTCTTATTGTACCGCTGTTGACAGTAATCAAATTTTTTATCCAAGCGAAACAACATAAAAAAGCACAACAACAAACAGCCCTTTAATAGGGGCTGTTTGTTTATAATTTGATTTTAGAATCGAGCTTATTGTCCGGCTGCGCTTTAGCCCTTTTTTGACTTCAGTTGTCCGCAGGCGGCCAAAATATCTTGTCCGCGGGCAGTGCGGATCGGCGCGGCAAAGCCGTAATCCTGCAATTTTTGCGAAAAAGCATGGATGCGGTTGTTGGAACTGGGCTGATAGCTGCAACCCGGCCACGGATTGAACGCAATCAGGTTAAATTTGGCATTGATTTTGTATTTTTTCATCAAAGCCGCCAGTTCATCGGCGTGCGCCGGCGTATCGTTAAAGTCTTTGAGCATCAGATACTCAAAAGTGATATAACCGCCGTGGTTTTCCTGATAGTCGTGACAAGCCTGCATCAATTCGGGCAGCGGATATTTTTTATTGATCGGCATAATTTCCGAACGCTGTTCATTATTCGAGGCGTGCAGGCTGACGGCCAATTTGACGCCGATATCACGGTCAATATTGCGGATATGCGGGATAATGCCGGAAGTGGAAAGCGTGATCCGCCGTTTGGAAATGGCAATACCTTCGCCGTCGGTCAAAATTTCCACCGCTTTAACCACATTTTCGTAATTTTGCAGCGGTTCGCCCATACCCATCAACACGATATTGGAAAGCATCCGTTTTTCGCCGTCCAGATTCCATTCTCCGTAAGTATCGCGCGCCAGCATAAACTGAGCAACGATTTCTCCGGCCGTAAGGTTTCGGGTCAGCTTTTGGCTGCCGGTATGGCAAAAACGACAGCCCATGGCGCAGCCTATCTGGGTAGAAATGCAAACCGCGCCGCGATCGGCTTCCGGAATATAAACGGTTTCGATTTTTTCGCCGTCGGCAAACTCTAACAGCCACTTGCGGGTTTTGTCGCTTGAAAGCTGTTCGGTTACCACTCTGGGCCGCGAGAGGGTAAAATGCTCCGCCAATTTCTGCCGCAAAGGTTTAGACAGATTGGTCATCTCGTCAAAATCGGTTTTGCCGTAAAAATAGATCCATTGCCAAATTTGTTTGACCCGAAAAGCCGGCTCGCCCATTTCTTTCAAACAGGCGGCTAATTCGCTTTTCGTCAGTCCGATCAATTCTGTTTTATCGGTCATTTTTTGCACTTGGCGCTGATGGCGCGGTAGGCAGCGGTAAAGCCCGAGAGCGAGTAGGTATCTTTG